>JAENXP010000575.1 GCA_016649475.1 Burkholderiales bacterium
CTGATGGCTTGATTCAGGTGATGGGCTTCGTTCCCCAGCGTTTCCTGCCGCTTGGCGCTCAAAGCATCGGCCGCCTGCCGCGCTTCGTCGAGGAGACGCAGACGTTCAGTTTTCGCTTCCTCCGTCGCTGTGTTCATGAGCGCGGCGCGCTGCTGCTCGAACGCCTCGTTCTTGTGCTGGAACTCGTCGCGCTCCGTTTGCGCCTCGGCCTTTTTCGCATCCGCGTCCGCAAGCTCCCTGGCGATGCGCTGCTCGCGCGCGTCGATGGCGTCCAGGATGGGCCGGTAAAGGAAGCGCTTCAGCAACCACACCAGAATGAGGAAGTTGACGACTTGCGCGAGGACGGTAAACCAGTCGATCAGCATGGGCTACTTTCCCGCGGCTTGGGCGATCACGTGGTTCCAGAACGGGTTGGCGAAAACGAGGATCATCGAGACCACGAAACAGTAGATGGCAGTCGACTCTATCATCGCCAGGCCGACGAACAGCGTCCGGGTGATGGTGGCGGAGGCGTCGGGCTGCTGCGCCAGCGAAGTCAATGCCGTGGCGACGGCGCGTCCTTCGCCAAGTGAAGGTCCAACGACCCCTATGGCGATGGTAAGGCCGGCGGTGACTATCGATGCCACCGCGATAATAGTCATGCTATCCATGGTGCGTCCTTTCGTGGTTGGCGTTCTGTTGCTTGGGCTTGGGCTTGGTCCCGTCTTTGGCTTCAGGGCCGGGTTCAGCTTTGCCTTCAGGCTTGGACTGCGCTTTGACTTCGGCAGCGGCCTTTCGCGTACCCGTGGCAGCGGCGATGTAGACCGTGGCCAGGATAAAGAAAATGTACGCCTGCACCATGCCGGTGAGCAGGCCGAGCGCGTTCATGGCGATCGGAAAGATGAAGGGCGTGATGGTCAGCAGGATGGCGAGGATCATGGTTCCGCTCATCATGTTGCCGAACAGGCGCACCGCCAGGGCCAGGGTGCGCGAGAGCTCGCTGATGATGTTGAACGGCAACATGATCACCGTCGGTTTCAGGTAGGCCCTGAGGTAGCCGCCGAGACCGCGATCTTCGATGCCGAACATGGGCACCGCCACAAACACGCAGATCGCCAGCGCCGCGGTGGTCGAGAGTGAACCCGTCGGCGGCTCATAGCCGGGCACGATGGTGAACAGGCTCGCCATTGCGACGAACAGGAACAAGGTTCCCAGAAAGCCCAGATATTTTTCCGGCTGACGCAGTCCGACCTCCGAGATTTGCCCGTTGATCGCGGTAACGACGATTTCCAGCAGGTTCTGCCAGCGCGAGCGCTCCAGACCCTGGGAAAGCCTGCGCGTCACGAGTTTCGAGCCGACGGCCAGCACGAACATCAGTCCCCAGGTAAACGCGATCGTCGCGTTGAGCTTCAAAAATCCGTATTGCCAGAAGACGATGCCGTCGGGGCTAAGGTGCATGGCTGCCCTCCAGTGGCGGCGCCGCCAGATTCTCTTCGGGCGGCTGCGTCAGCCGGATCACGACGATTCGTGCCAGGACAAATCCGAGGAGACACAGCAGCAAGCGTTGCCAATGACCGCCCGCGACAAAGTAAAGGCCCGCGAGCGCAAGGCCCATGCGCAGCAGCAGGCTGCCGATAAACCAGAGCGCCACGCGTTTGGACGAGACCGCCCGGCGCACCGTCCACCAAAGAGCGCCGTAAAACATCGCTCCAAGCACGGCCCCCGCTGCCAAAGCGAATGCCAGGTTCCAGGGTTCATTCATGGCCATTGTGTTCCTGCTCGTGAATTTCCTTGTCTTCCTTGCTCACCCAATGCCAGGCATTGAAGCAACCCAGACCCAGGCCGATGGCCAGCCACATGAGCGTCCAGGAATGCCCGCCCGGATAGCGCGCATCCAGCCAAATCCCGAGCGCTGCGCCAAGCAGCGTCGGCACCGCCACCGACCAGCCGACGATGCCCATCATGCCCAGGCCGGACCAGACGGTCTGGGTGACATGACGCTGTGCCTTGAGCTTGCGCGCCGCCTTCACGCCTACCTCATGGCTGAATTCGGTCGAACCCGGCGCGGGTTTCATTTCCGGTTCGTCATTCATGATGAAACGCGGCGAATCGGCGAATGAACCCGCTCTCCAGTTTCGCCATCACCGAACGCACGCTCTTCTCCTGCTCGTCCAAATTGAGAAATTCCTTCTCCACTGCCTGGCGCAGCTTGTCGAGGTCAGTTCCCCCGATCGCATTGCGCACCGAGACCAGCACGTCGGCGCCGGTCTTGACCAGCACGCCTTCATCGATGGCCATGCAAACCTCACCTTCGGCTTCCGTCTCGTACACCAGTATCCCCGGGGCGAGCGCCGCCACGCAGTCCAGCCGGCGCGGCAGGAGCCCGAACGAGCCTGCGTGCGTCTCCGCGACCACGCGCAGGACGTCGGTCTTCTCGGCGAAGATTCTGAAGGGCAGGAGAACCTTAAGATTCATGCGTTTCGGCGGCGCGGTGCGCCTCGGGTCGAGGTTTCTTCGCCGGCTCGTCGGTTTGGGATTGCGCCTTGGCGTCGGCCTTGGCTTCGCCTATCGCCCCGATCATGTAAAG
>JAENXP010000629.1 GCA_016649475.1 Burkholderiales bacterium
CCATTTCAGAATTACCGAAAGGGCCCCTGATTCAAGGGACCATCCCCTCATTTTGAATCGAGCTCGCTTCTTCCGCCCGGTGCTGCCGGGAAGCTACTCCTGGAACGCGACTTCGCGGGTCTTGCGCACGGCCGGCGCAAGAGTGATGAGCAGCAGCGTTATCGCGATGCCGAGCAGCACGCCGCTGATCGGCTTGGTGAAGAAAACAGTCGCATCACCGCGCGAGAGCAGCATCTCCCGGCGCAGATTCTCCTCCATCAAGGGCCCGAGGATAAAGCCGAGGATCAGGGGCGCCGGCTCGCACTCGAGCTTGACGAACACATAGCCGAGGACGCCGAACAGCGCGGTCAACAGCACATCGAAGGGCTGGTTCGACAGACTGTAGACGCCGACGCAGCAAAACAACAGGATGGACGGATAAAGCAGCCGGTAGGGCACGGTCAAGAGCTTCACCCACATGCCGATCAAGGGCAGGTTAAGGATCACCAGCATCAGATTGCCGATCCACATGCTGGCGATCATGCCCCAGAACAAATCCGGCTTCTCGGTCATTACCTGCGGCCCGGGGGCGATGCCCTGGATCATCATCGCGCCTATCATCAGCGCCATTACCGGGTTGGACGGAATGCCCAGGGTGAGCAGCGGAATGAAGGAGGTCTGCGCGCCGGCGTTGTTGGCCGATTCGGGCGCCGCAACGCCGCGGATTTCGCCCTTGCCGAAGTTGGAGGTGTCGCCGATCTTCTTTTCCAGGGTATAGGCGGCGAAGGAAGACAATAGCGCGCCGCCGCCGGGCAGGATACCGAGCATCGAACCGATGGTGGTGCCACGTAGAATGGCGCCGGAACTGTTCTTGAGGTCCTTCCAGGTCGGCATCAGTCCCGTGACCTTGTTGACGAATACGTCGCGAGCCTGCCCCTGCTCAAGATTGGTGATGATCTCGGCGAAACCGAATACACCCATGGCGACGATGACGAAACCGATGCCGTCGGAGAGTTCCGCGAGATTGAACGTAAAGCGCGCCATGCCGGAATTTACGTCGGTTCCGATCAGGCCCAGCAATAGCCCGAGCAGGGTCATCGCGACCGCCTTGATGAGCGAACCGTGCGCGAGCACCGTCGCGCCGACCAGGCCCAGAATCATCAGCGAAAAATACTCGGCCGGGCCGAATTTCAGCGCCACCTCGGCCAGCGGCGGCGCGAACAGGGCGATGACCACGGTGGCGACGCAACCGGCGAAAAACGAACCTATGGCAGCGATCGCGAGCGCCGGACCGGCGCGACCCTGGCGCGCCATTTGGTAGCCGTCGATGCAGGTAATCACCGAGGACGACTCCCCCGGCAAATTGACCAGGATGGCGGTGGTCGAACCGCCATATTGGGCACCATAGTAGATGCCGGCGAGCATGATCAGTGCCGATATCGGCGACAGGTTGAACGTCACCGGCAGCAGCATGGCGATGGTGGCGACGGGGCCTATGCCAGGCAGCACCCCGATCAGCGTCCCGAGCAGCACGCCGACGAAACAGTACATCAGGTTCTGCATGCTCAACGCGACGCCAAAGCCGATGCCCAGGTTATGGAACAGGGCGAAGTCCATGCCTATTGCCCCGGCCACAGGTTGAACGGCAGCCCCAGCCCCTTGACGAACACCAGCACCCCGAAGAGCACCAGCACGACGGTGAGGATCACGATTTCCTTGTTGCGAAAGTCATGTCCGGCGAATGCGCTCAGCACGACCAGCAACACGGTGGACAGGACCAGCCCCAGCGGTTTGAGCGCATAGCCGAATATGACCACGGCGAGCAGCACCAGGAACATGGCCTTCGGCCCGAACGCGCCGATGAACAGGAACAGCGACAGTCCGACGAGCGCGAATTCGAACATCGGCCCGCCCTTTAACCAACCGGACGCGAAGTAGGCCGCCCCGCCGACTGCGGCCGATGCGATCAGCAAAGGCAGCCGGAACGCAAATACCTTGAATGGATGTTCAAATCTGGACGCAAATGCGCGCAGGAAAACTATCCCGCCCAGCACTGCGAGCAGGCCGCCCAGTACTGCGGGGAAGTACGCGGGGCCCATGCGCACCGCCGAGCCCATCGGGTAATTGAAGGAGATCAGCATGAAACCTAGGCCGAAGCCGGCAAACATCAGCCCGGCCCAGAAATCCTTGCCGTTCTTTACCTTCATCGTTGCATCCTGAGGACATTTCCTGACCGGAATTCTGCCACGACCGCGGCCTTATGCAGTCGTGCTTCGCCGGTATCCGGGCATCGCCTTCGA
>JAENXP010000525.1 GCA_016649475.1 Burkholderiales bacterium
CACGCCGACGTTGGTCGCCGCGGGCCGGCTCTCCAGCTCCTCGAGAAACGACGCGAAATCCGGAAAGCGGAAAGCGCCGCCGTCGTCGATGAGATCGAGCGGCGCAGGCGGCGACGCGCAGACCAGCGGCGCGAGGCTGATGCCGCAATTGCCGATGATGACGCTGGTCACGCCCTGGCTCACCTTGGGCGTCATCGCGGGATCGGACCCGAGCAGGCGGTCGTCGTGCGTATGCGCGTCGATGAAGCCCGGCGCGGCGATCTTGCCGTGCGCGTCGATTTCAACCGCGGCACGCGCCTGTGCCAGCAGTCCGATGTCGGCGATGCGCCCGCCGCGAACGCCGATGTCGCCGGCAAAACGCGGCCGCCGCGTGCCGTCGATGACGAGGGCGTTGCGGATAAGGAGGTCGTAGTGAAGACTCATGTGTGGCACGCGCAAGCGATCAATCGGATATTCTACCCGCGGGTTGCGCAAAACGATGCCCAAGACGTAGCTGGAGTAAACTGCGCAGCTTCAGTGTCGTCACCGGAACCGGGGCAAACGGCGGCCAGCGGAATGGAATCGAATCGGAGAACAGGCGATGAGCAGCGACAATAAGGGCATGCGCAAGGGCCTCACCAGCTACGGCGACAGCGGCTTCTCGCTGTTTTTGCGCAAGGCATTTATCAAAGGCGCGGGCTACACCGACGACGCGCTCGACCGGCGCATCGTCGGCATTGTCGACACCGGCAGCGCCTACAACCCCTGCCACGGCAACAGCGCGCAGCTCATCGAGGCGGTCAAGCGCGGCGTCATGCTCTCAGGCGGCCTGCCCATGGATTTCCCGGTGATCTCGATTCACGAGAGCTTCGCCTCGCCAACCTCGATGTTCCTGCGCAACCTGATGTCGATGGACGTCGAGGAAATGATCCGCGCCCAGCCGATGGACGCGGTGGTGCTGATCGGCGGTTGCGACAAGACCGTGCCGGCGCTGCTGATGGGCGCGGCCTCCGCGGGCCTGCCGGCGATCCAGCTCGTGACCGGCGCCATGCTGACCGGTTCGCACGATGGCGTGCGTGTCGGGGCCTGCACCGATTGCCGCCGCTATTGGGCGCGCTTTCGCGCGCAGGAGATCGACGAGGACGAAGTGGCGCGCGTGAACAACCAGCTGGTCGCGAGCGTGGGCACCTGTTCGGTGATGGGCACCGCCAGCACCATGGCCTGCGTCGTCGAAGCCCTGGGTATGATGCTGCCCGGCGGGGCATCGCCGCCCGCGGTGACCGCCGACCGCATCCGCATCGCCGAACGCAGCGGCGCCACCGCCGTGGCGATGGCGAATTCGCAGCTTACGCCTGCGCGCATCATGAGCGCCGAGGCGTTCGAGAATGCGCTGCGCGTACTGCTCGCCATCGGCGGCTCCACCAACGGCATCATCCATCTCACCGCCATCGCCGGCCGCCTGGGTATCAAGCTCGATCTGGACCGCCTCGACGCCCTCGGACGCGACACGCCGGTGCTGGTCGACCTGAAGCCCTCGGGGCTGTACTACATGGAGGATTTCCACAAGGCGGGCGGCATGCCGGCGCTGCTGCGCGAACTGCGGCCGCTGCTGCACCTGGACGTGCTCACCGTCACCGGGCGCACCCTGGGCGAGGAACTCGATGGCGCCGTCGCCGGTTTTCCCCAGGAAGTGATTCGAACGCTCGCGCATCCGATCTATCCGCAGGGCGGCATCGCCGTACTGCGCGGCAATCTCGCGCCTGCCGGGGCGCTGATCAAGCAGTCGGCCGCCGATCCGAAACTGTTCGAGCGCGAGGGGCGGGCGGTGGTATTCGAATCGCTGGACGATCTCGCTGCGCGCATCGACGCGCCCGACCTCGACGTTACCGCAGACGATTTTCTGGTGCTGCAGAACGCGGGGCCCAAAAGCGGCTACGCCATGCCCGAGGCGGGCTACCTGCCGATCCCGACCAAGCTCTCGCGCGCAGGCGTAAAGGACATGGTGCGCATTTCCGATGCGCGCATGAGCGGTACCGCTTTCGGCGCCATCGTGCTGCATGTCTCGCCCGAAGCGGCCATAGGCGGACCGCTAGCGCTGGTGAAGAACGGCGACCGCATCCGCCTGTCGGTGTCCGCACGCAAGCTGGAGCTGCTGGTGGACGAGGCCGAACTGGCGCGGCGCCGCAGCGCGCACAGACCGCGCGAGGTCGATTCGAAACTGAGGGCCGAGCGCGGCTACGCCAAACTGTACATGCAGAGCGTGCTGCAGGCCGAGGACGGCTGCGATTTCGACTTTCTCAGAAAAGCGTCGTAGGAGCGAGCGTGCTCGCGAATCGCTGAATTCGCGAGTCCCCCAAGGGGATTTCCTTCGGGGCACAAGTTCGCTCCTACAGCCCCCAATTACAAACTATATTCAAACCGGAGCAAGCAACATGAGCAAACGCATCACCGGAGTACTGTCCCCCGTCGTGACGCCGTTCAAGGCGGATTACAGCCCCGACACCGAGCGCTTCGTGCGCCAGTGCCAGTGGCTCATCGCGAACAAGGTCGGACTGGCGGTGTTCGGCACCAATTCCGAGGCCAACTCGCTCGCCGCGGACGAACGCATGCAGTTGCTGGACAAGCTGGTGGAGGCAGGCGTCGATCCGGCGCGCATGATGCCCGGCACCGGCTGCTGCGCGCTCACCGACTCGGTGCGCCTTACGGCACATGCAGTGAAACTCGGCTGCGCCGGCGCGCTGATGCTGCCGCCGTTCTATTACAAGGGCGTGTCGGACGAGGGCCTCTACCGCAATTACGCCGAGATCGTCGAACGCGTGGGCGATGCGCGCCTGCAGATCTACCTCTATCACATTCCTGTCTCTTATACACATCTCCGAGCCCACG
>JAENXP010000518.1 GCA_016649475.1 Burkholderiales bacterium
AGTATCGTCGCGGCAGACAACAGCAGCCAGACCCGGCTAAGCGGCCAGATGTACAGCAGCGGGAATACCGCCAGATAAAACCAATCGAGCGCAAGCGTACTTGGCGCCACGCCGAAATCTGCAGCACCGCCTTGACTAAGCGCAGGATCGACCAGCGACAGGGCAAGCAATGTGAGCGTCAGGCACCACATGATCGGCCGCGGCGGTGTGGTGCTCGCCTTGGGAACGCGCTGCACATGAATCCACATCAACAGCAGCACCAGCAGAGGCAGGCCGACGTGAATAAAAGACAGCAGCGAGAAAAAGCGGTCGTTGACGCTCGACTGGTAGATGAAGTTGCGGATCAAGGCGCCGTCGAATATCGGCAGCCAGTCGAGCCATTCGAAGCTGGCGACGACCACGAACTGCGCCAGCTTGTCCCAGGGGAGCATGTAGCCGTTGATGCCGGAGACATAAACCAGCCAGATGAGCATCACTCCGGTCATCCAGGAGAACCAGCGAAAGCCGCGAAACCGGTCGAAGGCAAAATGGCGCAGCATGTGCACGAGCATGGTGAGCACCATGGCGTCGGAGGCGTAGCGATGGACGCTGCGCATGATGCCGCCGGCATACCATTGACCCTCGGTCAGCGCCAGCACCGACGCATAGGCATCGGCTACCCCGGTCTTGAAGAAGATGTAAAGATAAAGGCCGCTGATCAGGACGATCCAGAACAGGAAGAAGCTGATCGCACCAAGATGATAGAGCGGATTGAGCTTGTCGCCGAAAGCCGTGTTGAACATCGCCTCGACGCGCATGAACAACCAGCGCATGCCGCGCTGCATGCGTTTGATCATCGCCCGAGCGCTCTATTGCCATCGCGTACGGAACGGATCACCACGACCACGAACAGCAGGCCGCCGATGATAGCGATGAATCCGCCCAATCCCATCAGGCCCATCCCGGCGATTTCACCGGCGCTCCTGAGCACCTGCTCGGCGCCGGCCACTTTTCGCTGCACGCCATAGCCGCCGGACCATACCAGGCCGGTAATGTGCATCAATTGTCCCGCGCCGTAGACGAGGGGCTGCCAGGTGGCGAGCTTGCCGACGGGCGCGGCATAGCCCAGTTGCGGCAGCAGGTGATAGACCAGGCCCATCAGGGCGAGTGTCACACCGACAATCGACCCATGATAATGGGCGGGAATCTTCACATTGTTGCCGCTGATGAAAATGCCGATTGCGCCGCCGACTGCGAACAAGGCGACCGAGGCAATGAGTGCCGCGACCAGCGGTTTGGCGTCCTCGCGCAGGTCCGCGGCCGGGCGCAGTGCCACCAGCACCGCCAGGCTCATCGGCAGGATCGCCAGCCCGCCGCCAAAACGCATGGCCCAGGTCAGCAGATGGCGGTGTTCGACCGACGCGACGTCGTACGCCAGATAGGCGTAGGGCGTGACAAATACGCACACCAGCGCGAGCAGGAACATCAGCAGTGCCAAGCGCGGACTCAAGGGCACACGCGCGCCGCAGGCGCTGGTAAGCCAGATCCACGCCACCAGCATCAGTAGCGTCCAGGTGAACTGCAGGGCGTGGCCGCCGCCCCAGAACAGGATTTCGTAATACGCCTTGCCGTCCAGCGATAGGGGGACCGCGGCATAGGACCAGGCGAAAGCCATTATTGCCACGGCGGCGGAGACGGCAGCCGCGTTCAAACCGAAGCGCAGGGCGCCGCCGCCGTTGAAACTAACTCCCAAGACCGGGGCAAGCACGAGGCTGCGCAGCACCAGCGCGGCGAAACCGGCGCCGAACACGAGGAGCCCGGATATGAAAAATGGGTCGCTCAGCACCGGAATGTAATTCGCCATGATGGGTTCGCCGTGGCCAATGAATGGCGCGATCGACATCAGCGCCACCCCGAGCGCGCAGACCCACAGTGCAAACCAGCCCCAAGCCATGGCACGGGTAGAGCTGTTAAGGCTCCACAGCATGCCGGCAATCGCGATAAACCACACCAGCACCGACAGGTCGACGTGGGCGACCAGGGCGACGTAGAAGAAATCCGCGACTGGAAACAGGTTCTGCAATACCGGAGTGCGCGACAGCACCAGCAACACGGAGAACACGCCCGAACCGATCAGCGAAAGCAGGCCCAGCCACAGCCAGGCTCGTGCCAGCGCTCGCCGGGCACTGTCCGGCTGCGGCATTGAGTAGTCCGGAAGCGGAATCTGGGGAGCGTTCATTTCAGGGTGATTCCGCCTGCTTCCTGATTGAAGTCGATCACCAGCACCTTGCCGGGTTTCAAGCTCACCATTTCTTCGCGGCGGTAGTTGAAACCCGTGTTGCGTGCGTCGTCGTTCAGGCGAATTGCGAGTCGATGTTCCCCGGATTGCACGGGAAAACGGTGATAGACAGTAGAGGCGCCATCTTTGGACAGTCCCGAGGGTATGGCCACCTGCCGGTAGACCGGAGTGCCGTCCAGATCGATTTCGACAGTGACCGGCGAGCGCCCGCGCGGACAATCCATGGGTGCGCGCATATTTGGCGCGAGTTTGGCGAGTTCTTCCGCACTGCGCTGGCGACAGGCCGAGACCAGCTTGCCTTCATGGCTGAAACTCAGTTTGATCAGCGCCTGATCGGCCGGCAAATGCCGGTAGGGCGGTGAGTTGGAGAAATAGCCGATGATCAGCGCGAACAGGCCGTAGAGCAGCGCCTGGCCTATCCAGGAAATCGGTCTAGCCATGCATGGTCATCCTGGTCGATGGAACAATCGAGTCCGTGACGGGACCCGCATTGTGCAACCGTTCTGCCGCCAGCGCCCGGCGCAGATCCTCGAGCACGAAGGAGAGTTCGGCTTCCTCGCCGCGGTCGGCCCATGTAATGCGCAAGGTCTTGCCTGGCGTGCTGGTGCGCAGATGCGGCTCGCGCAT
>JAENXP010000500.1 GCA_016649475.1 Burkholderiales bacterium
CGACATCATTCATCGTTAAGGAGCTCGACGGTGCTCACCCGCTGCCGACATGAGTGCTGTAAATTGCCCCGCTTTCGGTTAGACTGCATACGTATGCGTCGAACGTTTATCGACCGGCTGAGAGTTGCCAACCGCGACTTTTTTGCCGGCCCACTCACCAAGACTATGGATACAGTAAACCCATGATCCGCTACTTAAAAAAACGCCAGGACGAGGCAACGATCGCCAGCGCTGACGCCAAGGTTCGCGACACCGTCGAAGCGATCATCAAGAACATAGAGTTGCGCGGCGACGCAGCTGTGCGCGAATATTCCCGTCAGTTCGACCAGTGGGACCCGGCCGACTTCCGGCTCAGCGCGGACGATATCCAGAAGGCTGTGCGCCAACTGTCGGCACGTGAACTCGAGGACATTAAGTTTGCCCAGACCCAGATTCGCGGATTCGCCCAGAAGCAGCGCGAAAGCATGGTCGACATCGAGGTGGAAACCTTGCCAGGGGTGGTTCTGGGCCACAAGCACATCCCGGTGAACGCCGTGGGCTGTTACGTTCCCGGCGGTAAATATCCCATGATCGCTTCAGCCCACATGAGCGTGCTGACGGCCAAGGTGGCAGGCGTCAAACGAATCCTCGCGACGGCACCGCCCTACCAAGGGGCGCCACATCCGGCCATCGTCACGGCCATGCATCTGGGCGGCGCCGACGAGATTCTGGCGCTTGGCGGCGTCCAAGCTGTGGCTGCGATGGCCATCGGCACCGAGTCAATTCCGGTCGTCGACATGCTGGTGGGCCCGGGGAACATGTTCGTCGCCGAAGCCAAGCGTCAGCTCTACGGGCGCGTTGGGATCGACCTGTTTGCCGGTCCGACCGAAACCCTGATCATCGCCGATGACAGCGTCGACGCCGAACTCTGTGCGGTTGACCTGCTGGGACAGGCCGAACACGGCCCGACTTCGCCGAGCGCGCTGCTGACCAATTCGCAGGCCCTGGCCGAAGCTACGATCAGGGAGATCGAGAGGCAGCTCAAGATCCTGCCGACGGCGGATATTGCGCGCAAGTCCTGGGCGGAACACGGCTCGGTTATCGTCTGCGACACCGACGCCGAGATGCTGCAGGTTGCCGACGAGTTGGCCTACGAACATGTGCAGGTGATGACGCGCGATCCCGAATTCTTCCTGGAGAACATGACGAACTACGGGGCACTCTTCCTTGGACCGCGCACCAACGTCAGCTTCGGCGACAAGTGCATTGGCACTAACCACACCCTACCGACCAACCGCAACGCCCGTTATACCGGCGGGCTGTGGGTGGGCAAGTTCTTGAAGACCTGCACGTACCAGCGCGTACTCACCGATCAGGCCTCGGCGATGCTTGGCGAAGTATGCTCCCGCCTTTGTCACATGGAGCATTTTTCAGGCCACGGCGAGCAGGCCAACATCCGCGTCAGGCGCTATGGTAAGCGCGGCGAAGTGGCGTGGTACCAGCCAGTTCAACCATTGGCCTAAGCGCCACGTACAGGAGCCGAAATGACCACCCTGGCACTTCCCTCGCAGCCCGGTTTCCGTGTCGACGGCAGGCGTGCGCTCATCACGGGCGCCGGCCGCGGTCTAGGAATGGCGGCGGCCGCGGCGCTTGCCGATGCTGGCGCCCACGTAACGTTACTTGCGCGCAGCCGTCACGACATCGAGGAGTTGGCCTCTGCGATCCGGGCGCGCGGCCAGCAGGCGGAGACCTTGCAGCTCGACGTCACGCAGCCTGATGCGGTGAGTGCCGCCTTGGCCGAGCGCGAGCCATTCCACATCTTGGTCAACAACGCCGGCACCAACCGGCCGGCTTTGGCTTTGGACGTGACCGAGACGGATTTCGATGCGGTGCTGACCCTCAACGTCAAGGGCGCGTTCTTTGTCGCACGAGAAGTGGCGCGCGGCATGATCCAAGCCGGGCTGCGCGGCTCAATTATTCAGATGTCGTCGCAGATGGGCCACGTCGGCAGTCCCCAGCGTACGGTGTACTGCGCAACCAAACACGCTCTCGAAGGCATGACCAAAGCGTTGGCGTGGGAGCTCGGTCCCCATGGCATTCGAGTCAATACCTTATGTCCGACCTTTATCGAAACCGCGATGACGCGCGCCCAGCTGCAGACGCCGGAGTTTCGCGAATTCGTACTGGCCAAGATCGCGCTCGGTCGCGTCGGGCAGCTCGAAGACATCATGGGTCCAGTTGTCTTTCTCGCCAGCGATGCTGCTGCAATGATGACGGGTTCTGCTCTGCTGGTCGATGGCGGCTGGACTGCCAGCTGACTTGAGTAATCGATGAGCCGATCCGTCACTTCCATCGATGTCGCCCGCTTGGCCGGTGTTTCGCAATCTGCAGTCAGCCGCGCCTTCACTCCAACCGCTTCGGTGTCGGCGGAAATGCGCCACAAGGTGTACGACGCGGCTCGCAAGCTCGGCTATCGGCCAAACGCGATTGCCCGCTCGCTCAGCTCCAGGCGCTCGCGCATCATCGGTGTCGTGGTCTCCTACCTGGAGAACCAGTTCTACCCGGTCATGGTGGAGCGACTGTCCAAGCGGCTGCGCCAGCACGGCTACCACCTGCTGTTG
The DNA here is from genome assembly GCA_016649475.1 of Burkholderiales bacterium. Lineage (GTDB taxonomy): Bacteria > Pseudomonadota > Gammaproteobacteria > Burkholderiales > SG8-39 > 2-12-FULL-64-23. Next base: position 2,601 of record JAENXP010000500.1, read on the forward strand.
TTCTGCGCCGACACACAGGAAACCGATGAATTGCTGGCCGAAATCCTGCAATATCAGGTGGACGGAATCGTGATGGCCTCGACGACGCTGTCCTCTGGTGTCGCGCGAACCTGCGCCGAAGCCGGAATTCCAGTGGTGCTATTCAACCGCACATCGCACCCCGGCCCGTCGAGCAGTGTGGCCGCCGACAACGCGGGAGGCGGGCGGGAAGTGGGTCGCATGTTGTGCGGCGCCGGACACGAGCGGATTGGCTATATTGCCGGACTGGAAGATACCTCGACCAGCCGCGATCGCGAGCAGGGTTTTCTGGAAGGCCTGGCCGAACACGGTCGGCGCTGCTTCAGCCGCGCCGTCGGCAACTATCAGTTCGAGGGCGCGCAGCGCTGGCGATGTTTTCCGGCATTCCCCGA
>JAENXP010000821.1 GCA_016649475.1 Burkholderiales bacterium
GCCCAGCAGCAGCACGCCGAGACTGGAGATTTTGCGCACCATAGCGTTGCCCATTCCATCATGCCCTGCGGCCAGCTACTATATCAGTACAACTTTCGAAACGGCGGTGCAGACTATGTCCGAACGACCGATGTGGACGCCGAGCCAGGCGCAGCTGGAACAGGCGAATGTCACCGCGTTCGCGCGCAGGGTGATCGCGCGTTGGAGGCTCAGTTTCAACACTTACCCGGAATTCTACGCCTGGAGTGTGGATTGCCCCGAACAGTTCTGGGAGTCCGTATGGGACTATTGCGGCGTGATCGCCTCGCAGAAAGGCGGGCGCGTACTCGTCGACGGAGCGCGCATGCCCGGTGCCAGGTGGTTTCCCGACGCGCGGCTCAATTTCGCCGAGAACCTGCTGCGCCGGCGCGATGCGACCGACGCCTTCGTGTTCTGGGACGAGACCGGCTTTCGCCGCCGCATCAACTACGCTGAATTGCACGCCGAAGTATCGCGCGTGGCACAGGCGATGCGCGCGGAGGGCCTCGCCGCCGGCGACCGCGTCGCCGCCTTCATGCCCAATATGCCGGAAACGGCGGTGTTTGCGCTGGCGGCGATTTCGATCGGCGCGGTCTGGTCCTGCTGCTCGCCCGATTTCGGTACCGGCGGCGTGCTCGACCGTTTCGGCCAGACTGAACCCAAGCTCTTGTTCACCGCGGATGGCTATCTCTATAACGGCAAGGCGCATGACTCGTTCGGCCGGGTGCGCGAGATCGCGGCCAAGCTGCCGAGCGTGCGGCGCGTGGTGGTGGTGCCGCATATGACCGACGCGCCCGATGTCTCCGGCATCGGCATCGCGCGGCGCTATGCCGACTGGATCGCGCCTTATGCGCCGGGCGCGATCGAGTATGCGCAACTGCCGTTCGACCATCCGCTCTACATCCTGTTTACCTCGGGCACCACCGGAAAGCCCAAGTGCATCGTGCACGGCGCGGGCGGGACGCTGCTGTCCGGACTCAAAACCTACAAGCTGCAGTTCGACGTGCGCCCGCTGGACCGGTTCTTTTACTACACCACCTGCAACTGGGTGATGTGGAACCTGCTGTTCCAGGGCCTGCTCGCCGAGGCGAGCGTAATGCTCTACGACGGCTCGCCCTTCACGCGCGATGCGGCGATCCTGTTCGACTATTGCGATGCCGAGCGTTTCACCCAGTTCGGCACCTCGGCCAAATTCATCGACGCGATCGCCAAGCGCGGACTGAAGCCGGGAAAGACGCACAGCCTCGCCTCGGTGCGCACCATCATTTCCACCGGCTCGCCGCTGGTGCCCGAGAGCTACGACTACGTCTACCGCGAGGTGAAGCGCGACGTATGCCTGTCGTCGATTTCCGGCGGCACCGACATCATGGGCTGCTTCGCCGACGCCAATCCGATCCTGCCGGTGTACCGCGGCGAGCTGCAATGCCGCAGCCTGGGGATGAAGGTCGAGGTATGGGACGACGAGGGCCGACCGCTCGTCGGGCAGAAAGGCGAACTCGTGTGCACGCGGACGTTTCCGTCGATGCCCGTCGGCTTCTGGAACGATCCCGGGGGCAGGCGCTACCACGATGCCTATTTCGCGCGCTGGCCCGACGTCTGGTGCCACGGCGATTAC
>JAENXP010000476.1 GCA_016649475.1 Burkholderiales bacterium
CTATTTTCCATGGCAACAAGAAATCTGGAGCAGGCTCGCTGCGATGCACGGGCGCCTGCCTCATGCGCTGCTGTTCCACGGCCGTCCCGGCATAGGCAAGCTGCATCTGGCGCAGGTTCTGGCCCAGTCCCTGCTGTGCGAGCACAAGTCGAAGCAGAGCCTCGCCTGTGGTGCCTGTCCGGCGTGCATCTGGTTCGCCGCGGGCAACCATCCCGATTTTCGCCTGGTTCAGCCGGAAGCCCTGGCGCCAGCCCAGGATGAGGCAGAACCAGCCGAAGGCGCCGAAGAAACCAGGAAAAAGGCGAGCAAGCAGATCAAAATCGACCAGATACGCGCGCTGAGCGATTTTCTGAACCTGGGCGCACATCGCAACGGTTATCGCGTAGTGTTGATCTACCCGGCCGAAAGCATGAACCCGGGTTCGGCCAATGCCCTGCTGAAAAGCCTGGAGGAGCCCTCGGCGGGAGTGGTATTTCTGCTGGTCTCGCATCAGCCGAGCAGGCTGCTGGCAACCGTGCGCAGCCGCTGTCACGCGCTCGCCTTGACCTTGCCGCCGCGGGAATTGTCGCTGCGCTGGCTGCAGCAGCAGGGCAGCAAAGCCACGCCCGCCACGCTCGCTTTCGCCGGCGACGCCCCCCTGGAAGCGGCTGCACTGCCAGACGAGGAGGCCGACACGCGGCGCAGGCTGTTCGACCTGCTGAGCCAAGCGAACACCAGCGCGCTGGGCTTGGCTGATTTCTGCCAGCGGCTGCAGCCCGGCCTCGTGGTCGACTGGATGCTGAAATGGACCTACGATCTGATCGCACTGGCAAGCAAGAGCAGGGCGCGATATAACATTGACCAGGAAAAGAAACTGGACTTGTTGGCACAGCGCATGCCGTTGTTGCAGTTGCTGCGCTTTTACAGCGCCCTGTCATCGCTGCGGGCGATTTCAGAGCACCCCTTGAACGCCAGGTTGTTCTTCGACGACTTGTTCATATCTTACAAAGAGATAGGTTAGATCCGATGTGCTGGTCGATTCGCATTGCCATATCGATTTCGAGCAATATGCCGATCGCATCCCGCAGATTCTCGAGGGCATGGCGCAAAATCAGGTTACACATGCCTTGTGTGTGTCGGTCAATCTCACGGATTTTCCGCGAGTCCTGGCTCTGGCGGAAGGCCATGCGCAGCTGTTTGCGTCCGTCGGGGTGCATCCGGACCAAGCCGATGGCGCCAGCCCCGGGCTAGAAGATCTGCTCGAGCGCGCGCAGCACCCCAGGATCGTCGCCATAGGCGAAACCGGGCTGGATTACTATCGCCAGGAGGGCGAGCTCGAATGGCAAAGGGCGCGCTTTCGCACGCACATCCGGGCCGCGCGCGATTGCGGCAAGCCACTGATTATCCATACGCGGGATGCGGGCGAGGACACTTTGCGCATCCTGCGCGAAGAACGCGCCAGCGAAATAGGCGGGGTAATGCACTGTTTCACCGAAACCCTGGAGTTTGCGCTGGCGGCCATGGATATGGATTTCTATATCTCCTTTTCCGGCATTGTCACCTTCAAGAATGCCCATTCCATCAAGGACGTAGCCAAAGCAATACCGCTGGAGCGCTTGCTGGTGGAAACCGATTCCCCCTATCTTGCTCCGGTACCGCACCGCGGGAAGACCAATGAACCGGGCTGGGTCAGGCATGTGGCGGAGGAAATCGCCCGTCTGCGGGAGACATCTCTGGAAGCTGTGGCGGCGGCGACGACCGCGAATTTCTTCCGGCTATTCAAGCCGCCATTTGGTAACAATTGACTTTAATCAATCATCATATGCTTATGAGACTATTCGTTATTATTGTTTTGTTATTCCACATTCCAGGCGCACTGGCGGAGTCCTACGACGATGTGCTCAACGCGGTAAAGCAAAACGATCTCTCGGCGGCCGAGGCCCTGTTTGTGCGGGGCATAGATGTGAACACGAGCGATCCCGAAGGCCACACATTGCTCATGATCGCGGTAAAGGAGGGCCATCTCGAAATGGCCGAACTCCTGCTGCGACGGCAGGCCAAGGTCGGCGCCCGCAACCGCTATGGGGAGACGGCACTCATGCTGGCGGCAGCCGGCGGCAGCCTGGAAATCGTTCAGCTATTGGTGACCCACGGCGCCCAGATCAACGTCAAGGGCTGGAATCCCTTGATTTATGCCGCTTGGCGCGGTCAAACCGACATGGTCAAATTTCTCCTGGATAAAGGCGCGGACATCGACGCGGTTTCGCCCAGCGGTGTGTCGGCGCTGATGATGGCCGCCCGCTATGGTCAGTTCGAGACCGTCAAGTTGTTGTTGTGGGAGGTGGCGAATCCGAATATCAGAAGTGATTCGGGCGACACGGCGCTGGGATGGGCGCTGAAAAGCGGGAATACAGATATCGCTGAGTTGCTCAAACAGGCGGGGGCAAAGAAATAGGCTAAACAGCTAATTTGTTGGCTGCTATTATTTTACATAATACACATATGCGCATTATACTGTCCTGGCTTTCCTGGTCGCCTACCGCCCTCGTCTTCGCATTTGACCTGGAAGCAGCTAGCGCACAGCGTCCCTAGTTCCAGCGATCCCGCGGGGGGACCGGCAGCGTGAACACCGGGACTCCTTCCTCGCGCAAGTCTTCGGACTCGGCATGGGTAGCGACGCCGCGTATGCTGCGCTGGGGCGCTTCCTTGTAGTAGATCCTGCGTGCTTCTTCGGCGAAGCTTTTGCCCACGTCCTCGCTGTGAGTCAGGATGTAATCGATGATACCGGACGCTTCCACCTTCACCGCGCCCTGCGCTGCGCCTTGCTGTACGGCGGGTGGCGCAGCCTCCGCCTGCTGCTTCCTGATCTTGGCCGTCGGCAGTTTTTGCACATGCGCGCCGCCGCATACCGGACACGCGAGCAAGCCACCGTCCTGTTGCGCAGTGAAATCATCACCCGAGGCAAACCAGCCCTCGAAGCGATGTTGTTCCCGGCAGATTAGGTCGAATACGATCATGTGTCTGTGTCCGAATTCATTCTAGCCCATATCGCAGCAGAAATCGGAAACGAAACTGGAAACTTGAATCCGGCCTGGCTGTGCTTGCGGAATTTCACGATGTTCACGCCGAGCCCGCTGCTTATGGTTGCAGGGACCGGGCTAATACGTCCGCGCCATTGTTCATTACTTTTGA
>JAENXP010000526.1 GCA_016649475.1 Burkholderiales bacterium
CGACGGCGTCGTCTTCACCGCCGGCGTGGGCGAGAACAGCGCGCTGATCCGCGCGCGCATCTGCGAGCGCGCCGCCTGGCTCGGGCTCGACCTCGACACCGGCGCCAACGCCTCCGGCGGGCCGCGCATCAGCCGCGCGGGCAGCCGCGTGTCCGCGTGGGTGATCCCGACCAACGAAGAGCTGATGATCGCGCGCCACACATGCGCCGTGCTCGCGGGTGCATAATCAGCGCAATTCGAACGACGGGCGCCGGACGAAAGCGAACCAGCGAAGGCAGGAGAAAAGCATGGCAAAGACAGACAAGCAGTCGAAGCATCACGCGGCGAAGAGAGGCAAGGCAGGCAAGCAGGTGGCGGCAGTAAAAGATAAATCGGACAAGCTCAACAAGGCCGGCAAGCTCAAGCGCGAGTATTACGAGAACGAGCTCGCAAAGTTGCACGGCGAGCTGGTCGCGCTGCAGGACTGGGTCAAGAAAACCGGCGCCAAAGTCATGGTGGTATTCGAGGGCCGCGATGCGGCGGGCAAGGGCGGCGCGATCAAGGCGATCACGGAACGGGTCAGCCCGCGCGTGTTCCGCGTGGAAGCGCTGCCCGCGCCGACCGAGCGCGAGAAAACGCAGATGTTCATGCAGCGCTACATCACCCGCTTTCCGGCGGGCGGCGAGGTCGTGATATTCGACCGCAGCTGGTACAACCAGGCACTGGTGAATCGCGTCATGGGCTTCACCGAACAAAAGCACGTGGAGCGCTTTCTGGAGCTGGTGCCGCTGGTGGAGAGTTTCATCGTCGAAGCCGGCATCATACTGATCAAGTTCTGGCTCGAAGTGGACATGGACGAGCAGACGCGCCGCTTTCAGGAACGCATCACCGACCCGCGCAAGACCTGGAAGCTCTCGCCCATGGACCTGGAGGCGCACCGGCGCTGGTACGACTATTCGCGTGCGCGCGACGCCGTGTTCAAAGCGACAGACAGCGACCACGCGCCCTGGCACGTGCTGCGCTCCAACGACAAGCGCCGCGCGCGCCTCAACTGCATTGCGCAGCTGCTGTCCTTGATCCCCTACAAGAAAGCGCCGATGCCCAAGGTCGACCTGCCCAAGCGGCAAAAGCCCGAGGGTTACAAGGAGCCGGATTACAAATACCGTTGGGTGAAGGAGCGCTACTGAGCCGCTCGGTCCTATCGGTGAAGGTGCCATCCTCGATCGCACCTCGGGGCGGCCTGGCCCGCGCCCTGCTCCTGACCCTCGCCGGGTTTCTGCTCGCTGCGGGCGGCGTGCGCGCGCAGGAGATGGAGCCCCGCATCTACACCAACCTCCCGGTCGGGATGAATTTCCTGGTGGCGGCCTATGGCCGTTCCTCGGGCGGGCTCGCCGTCAACCCTGCGCTGCCGCTGAAGGACGCCCATCTGAACATGGACATCCCGGTGCTCGGCTATGCGCACGCTTTCGACGCCTGGGGCAAGTCCGCCAGGTTCGACGCGGTCATTCCCGGAGGTTGTCTTTCGGGAACGGCGGAAGTATCGGGCGCCCCGGTTTCGAGAGACGTATGCGGCGGACTCGATCCCGGCTTCCGCGTATCGGTGAATTTCTTCGGCGCGCCCGCGCTCACGCTGAAGGAATTCCGCTCCTACAAGCAGGACCTGATCGCGGGCGCGAGCCTGCTGGTCTCGCCCCCGTTGGGCCAGTACGATCCGGGCAAGCTGGTCAATCTGGGCACCAACGTGTGGACCATCCGGCCCGACATCGGCATCTCAAAGGCGCTGGGCCCGATTACGCTCGAGGCGGGCCTGGCCGCCAACTTCTTCATCATCAACCACGATTTTTTCGGTGGCAGGACCCGCGAGCAGGATCCGGTCTATTCAACTCGCGCAAACCTGATCTACACCTTCCGCAACGGTATCTGGGCTTCACTTAACGGAACGTATTACACCGGCGGGCGTTCCACGGTGGACGGTGTGGTCAACGATGACCTCATCCGGTCGTCGCGCACCGGGGCGACGCTCGCCTTTCCCATAAACCGCCATCAGTCGGTCAAGCTTTTTGCCAGCAGCGGCATATCGGTGCGCACCGGCACCGATTTCGACATCTTCGGCGTCGGCTGGCAGTACCGCTGGGGCGCCGGGCTTTAAGCAGGTCCGACGCACACCGTATGCAAGCGGCGCATAGCCGCCGGCTCTCACGACGCGGCTTCCCGCTCGAGCCTGTCGCGCACGAAGCGGATATGCTGGCGCAGTATGTAGAAGTGCTCGGCAAACGCGAGCGGGATCTTGACGGTATTGACGGCCTTCTCAATGTCGTCGAGCCGTTGCAGCAGGGCTTCCTGTGCCTCGGCGGACGTATCCGCGAGCGCCCCGCGCTCGAGGGCGATCAATCCACCGTACCAGCGGTAGATGCGCGAGCGGATGCGCCAGCTGTAGATCGCGGGCACCAGCCGCAATCCCGGCAGCAGCAAAAACACGACCGGCAGCAGGATGAACAGCGCTCGGTCCAACAGGCTCGCCAGCCAGAACGGGATATACCGGTACATGAAGCCTTTGCCGGATTTGTAGTAGCGGCGCGCCTCGTCGCTGATGCGAAATTCATGCTCCAGCGGCGCGGGAAACTCGCCCGCGCGCTGCATGAGGGTCGCACCGCCATGCACCTGCTGCGCCGTTTCGATCAGCAGGTCCGAGAGCGCGGGATGCAGTTTCTCCCGCGCCACGAGTTCGACGGTCGGACCGATCAGGTGAGTGTCCTGGGCGGGTTCGTTCTTCCCCAGATCGAAGGCGCCCATGGGAAGGGTCAGCGCGTTCAGGTAGCGAAATTGCCGCGTATAG
>JAENXP010000270.1 GCA_016649475.1 Burkholderiales bacterium
TCCACGCGCGCCACCAGCGATACGCGCACGGCGGAGTCGTTCATCGCCTCGTCGACCAGTTCGCGGATGTAGTCCTCGCGCCTGCGGCCGGCGACTTTTTGATCGATGCGTACGATATCGTCGTAGTCTTCGACTTCGAGCGTGCGCAGGTCGAACCTGCCGCGCGTGAGCGCCTCGAAGTCGTTCGCTGCGGCCGCGCTGTAATCGACTTCATTTGCCGAAAAGCCGCTGAGGTGCGCAGGCGCCAGTGTCCTGTCTCCGTCGTAGGCCATGGCCTGATCCCGTTGCACCGGACAGTCGAGGACCTGGTTCTTCGAGAACTCGAAGCCCATGTGATCGAAGAACTGCATGATCGCGTGGTCGCGCCAGTATGCCGACGTCCTGATTGCCGGTACGCCGATGCGCTTCGCCTCGCTCGCGAGCCTGTCCAACAGCGCTGCGCCCACGCCCCGGCGCTGCTCACCCGGCGCTACGGCCATCGCCTCCAGCCGCAACGCCGGCTCTGCCTGTCCGAATTCGCCCAGCAGTATCCTTGCCTTGATGAAGCCGATGAACCTGCCATCCTGCTCTGCCGAAAACTGAATATGCTGCTCGGCGTGGGCCAGGGCCGCGTCGAGACGGCGCTGGAAATAGAACTGCCGTGGGCGATTCACGATCCTCGCGTCCAGCGCGACCACCAATTTCATATCCTCCGCCTTGGTGCGGCGGATCGAGATGCTTGCGGATTTCTGTTGCGTGAGCGCGGCCAAGATGTTCTCCTTCCCGGAAAGCGGCATGGTCCGGAAATTCTAGCCGGGAAGGGGAAGCTCGCCTTGATGTAGCGCAACACATTGCTCCTGCGCCGCCAGGTGCGCGCAGTAAGCACCTGCAACAGGGCATCCCCTCATTCTGAAATGAACTCTGGTCGCAAGGTCCTGAAGTAGGCGCGCACGTCACCGACGAATAGTTCGGGCTGCTCGAACGCGGCGAAGTGCCCGCCCTTACGCATTTCGCTCCAGTGGCGTATGTCGGTGAAGTCGCTTTCCATCCAGCGCCGCACCGGGGGGACGATCTCCTTGGGGAATACGGCCACGCCAGTCGGTATCTTGACCAGGGGCGTTGCACCCCGGCGTCCGAAGCTCTCCCAATACAGTCGGGCAGACGATGCGGCAGTGGCCGGTACCCAGTACAGCATCACGTTGTCCAGCAGTTCGTCCCGGCTGAATATGTTCTCAGGGTGCCCGTCGCAGTCGGTCCACGCCCAGAACTTTTCGAGGATCCAGGCGGCTTGCCCGGCCGGTGAGTCGGTGAGGCCATAGCCCAGGGTTTGGGGTCGGGTTGCCTGTTGTTTCGAATAGCCTGAATCCCAGTCCTTGTAGTGCTTGAGCGCCCGCAGCGTGCGGAGCTCTCCGGGAGCGGAATTGCCGTCGACCCTGGGTCTGGTTCCCATGGCGAGGGTGATGTGGATGCCGAGGCAGTGCTCCGGGTCTTGCGCGCCCAGCGACGCGGTCACGGCGGAACCCCAGTCGCCGCCCTGCGCCCCGTAGCGCTGGTAACCGAGCCGCGACATGAGCACCGCCCACGCGGCGGCTATGCGCTCCACCCCCCAGCCCGTGGTCGTGGGCTTGGCCGAGAAGCCGAAGCCCGGTAAAGAAGGGCATACCACGTGGAAGGCATCGGCGGCGTCACCCCCATGGGCAGCGGGGTTGGTCAGCGGCTCCATCACTTTCTGGAACTCGACTACCGAGCCGGGCCAGCCGTGGGTGATCAAAAGGGGCATCGCCTCGGGGTTCGCGGAGCGCACATGCAGGAAATGGATATCGAGCCCGTCGATCTCGGTGGTGTACTGATCGAATCGATTGAGCAGGGCTTCCCGGTGGCGCCAGTCGTAACCCTCAGCCCAGTAGCGGCAGACATCCTTGATCCAGGCGAGTGGCGTGCCCTGGCTCCAGTCGTCGACGACCTCCGCTTCCGGCCAGCGGGTATAGCGCAGTCGCGCGCGCAGATCGTCGAGTACATCATCGCCGACGGCGATACGAAACGGGTTTATGGCGTCGCTCATGTTCAAAGTTTCCTCGGGCAATTCTGTATAGCCAGCCAGTGCCGGTTCTTGGTATTCGTGTATCGCAACGGCTGCTATGCGGTCGGCTCCGCCAGCGCTTGCAGGGATGGCAAAGCCAAGCCAGCGTAGCCAGAGGCGGTCGCACCGGGAAACTGTATCACGGCCGCGACCCATATACGCGAGCACGGCTAAGCCGCGGAACAAAAGTGCAGGTAACATTGGCCCATGGCAACATCCTGTCGTCGCTGGATTCGCAATGCTGCACTGCCGGCACGAGCGCCGGCGCATTGTTGCTCGGGCGATGACGATATTCTCGATTCTTGAATCATCAGGGAAGCTGCAATGACGGAAGATGTCGACGTTCTGATTATCGGCGCCGGCGCCTCGGGCGCGGCGTTCGCCTGGAGCATGGCTGACACGCGCATGCGCATCCTTTGCCTGGAGCAGGGCGACTGGATGAATCCGTCCGACTACCCGAGCACCCGGCGCGACTGGGAAGTGCGCCAGGATCGCGAGTTCTCGCCGAATCCGAACATCCGCGGACGGACGGAGGATTACCCGATCAATGACTCCGACTCGCCGATCTCGCCCCTCAACTTCAACGGCGTGGGCGGCAGCACGATACTGTATGCGGCGCACTTTCCGCGTCCGCATCCGTCGGACTTCCGTGTCCGGTCATTGGACGGCGTCGCCGACGACTGGCCGCTGGATTATGCGGCGCTCGAACCGTACTACGCGGTGAACGACCGCGAGATGGGCGTTGCCGGACTGGCCGGCGACCCGGCTTACCCGCCGCACCAGCCGCCTTTGCCGCACGTGCCGCTGGGTCTTGCCGGCGAGACCATGGCGCGCGGCTTCAACGCGCTCGGCTGGCACTGGTGGCCCTCGGATACCGCGATCGCCACCCAGGACTACGAAGGCCGCGCAAAGTGCGTGAACCTGGGGCCGTGCAAGTCCGGCTGCGCGCAGGGCGCGAAGGCCAGCGTCGACGTCACCTACTGGCCGGTCGCCCGGCGCGCCGGCGTGCGCTTGCGCACGCGCTGCCGGGTGCGCGAGATCCTGGTCGATGACAATGACATGGCCACCGGCGTCGTCTACTTTGATGAGCACGGGGTCGAGCAGGTGCAGCGCGCGGAGGTGGTGGTCCTGGCCTGCAACGGCATAGGCACGCCGCGGCTGCTGCTCAATTCGAAGTCCGCGCGTTTCCCCAATGGCCTGGCCAATCGCTCCGGGCTGGTGGGCAAGAACCTGATGATTCATCCCTGGGGCATGGTGCGCGGCGCTTTCGATGCGCCCCTCGACTCGCAGCGCGGTCCGCTCTCCTGCTGCATCTGGAGCCAGGAGTTCTACGAGACCGATCGCAGCCGCGGTTTCGTGCGCGGCTACAACCTGCAGATCACCCGCGGCCTGGGTCCGGTCGCAACCGCGCGTATGGGTCTCGCCCGCGGCGACATCCCGTGGGGAGCAGGCCACCACGCGGCGTTCGCGCGCCGCTACGGCCAGACCATCGGCATCGGCATCTGCTGCGAAGACCTGCCCGAGGAATGCAATACGGTCACGCTGGATGCGACGCTGACCGACTCGAACGGCATTCCCGCGCCGAAAATCACCTACCGCGTCGGCGAGAACACCGAGCGCATGCTGGCCCACGGCCTGGCGCGCGGCGCCGAGGTGATGAAGGCAGCCGGCGCCTGGGATGTGTCCGCGGAGGGACCGGTGCGGCAGACCGGCTGGCATCTGTTGGGCACGGCGCGCATGGGTGAAGATCCCGAACGCTCGGTCGTCAACGGCTGGGGCCGCAGCCACGACGTGAAGAACCTGTTCATCATCGACGGCAGCGTTTTCGTCACCTCCGCCGGCGTCAATCCGACACCCACCATCCAGGCGGTGGCCCTGTACGTCGCCGATGCGATGAAGCAGCGCCTCGCCAATCTTTTCGACTGAGGACAGACCGTGAGCAACGACGCAAACGCCAGCCTTACCCCGGGAAGCGCGCTGACGGCCGCGCAGCTGGAGACCCTGGACGCGGTACTGAACCTGATCGTGCCGCCCAGCGCCGACGGACGCATGCCGGGTGCCGCAGAAGTCGGCGTGCCCGCCTACCTGTGCGCCGAGGCGGCGGACGCCCTGCCCCTGCTGGGAGACGAACTGGATGAAATCGAGAGGCGCTCGCTAGCGCGTTTTGCACGCGGCTTCATTGCGCTTGCGCAGAGCGAGCGCACAGCCCTGGTCGAGGAGCTGCGCGCACAGGCGCCCGCGTTCATGAACCGCCTGGCCATGGAAACGCTCGCCTGCTACTACCAGCACGACCGCGTGCTCGAGGGGCTGGGCATGGAAGCGCGATCGCCGTATCCGAAGGGATACGAGGTCGTGCAAGGCGATCTGTCGCTGCTAGACCCCGTGCGTGCGCGCGGAAAGATCTACCGCGACGCGCCTTGAAGACAGATAGATCGCGTCCTCAAAACCTTCCCGGATAGGCGGATGACTCAGGAAGACGTTGGGCGTCAGTTCAGAAGATGCGTACATGTAAGGCAACACAAAGGTCTCGAAACCGAATCAATTTTTGAACAAACGCCAGAGCGCGGCGCAGCCGGACTCCGCGTTGATATTTGCTGCACGCGGTGCGCCCGCCTTCGAGAGCACAACGGCCGGCGACGATGTTCTAGCTCGGCAGTCAAGGAAAGCGGTTGGCGAAAACAGCAGTAGTCGAATTCAACGAAA
>JAENXP010000399.1 GCA_016649475.1 Burkholderiales bacterium
GCCGAGTCCATCAGCGTTCCATCCCAGTCGAAAACCAGCAGTTGAAATCGTTTTTGCATTTGCATCCTATGTGAGGGTGGATATGAAATTTTCCAGTTCCGGCGGCAGGGGCGCCTCCAGCTTCAGCCTGTCGCCGGTAAGCGGATGCACGAATGCCAGCTTCCACGCATGCAGGAACATGCGTTTCATGCCCTGCTTGGCCAGGCGCTTGTTCAACTCGAAATCGCCGTACTTGTCGTCGCCCACGATGGGAAAACCCAGGTGCGCGAGGTGTACGCGAATCTGGTGCGTACGCCCGGTTTTCAGTTGTGCCTGCAGCAGGCTATAGGCGCCGCAGGCGCGCTCCAGATCGAATACGGTATGCGACTCGCGCCCATCGTCGTCCACACTGACGCGGCGTTCGCCCGCGCCGGTGACATAGCGCTGCAACTTGAGCTTCACGTGCTGCTTGCCCGAAGGCCAGCCGCCTTGCACCAGCACCAGGTAGCGCTTGTCCATCTGCCCCGTGCGTATCAGTTCATGCATTGCCGTGAGCACCGAGCGTTTCTTGGCGAGCAGCAACAGTCCCGAAGTGTCGCGGTCCAGGCGATGCACCAGTTCGAGAAATTTCGCCTCCGGACGCGCCGCGCGCAACTGCTCGATCACGCCATGGCTGATGCCGCTGCCGCCGTGCACCGCCAGGCCGGCGGGTTTGTTGGCGGCGATCAGCCCTTCGTCCTCATATAACAGCGGCAGGTCGATTTTCGGCGGCTTCGATGGTGCCGTCTTCGCCCCCAGTCGCAAAGGCGGGATGCGTACCCGATCGCCGTCCTTTAGGCGATAAGTCGCGTCCACGCGCCCGCTGTTGACCCGCACTTCCCCGCTTCTGAGAATGCGGTAGATATGGCTCTTGGGAACGCCTTTACACTCGCGCAGCAGGAAATTGTCGACGCGCTGTCCCGAGGTTTCGGAGCCGATTTCCACCTGCTTCACGGAAACTTTACTTAAATCCTTCATTTTGCTTATAATGTTCTCACTGGCTCAGTCGCGGGACAGGGTTTGTTGCGTCGAATTGACATATTCAAACCTGGACACGTCCCCGGTTTTGCGGCCCGGAAGGCCGTAACCCTGAGTAATGCGGTTAATATCGCTCACCGGAAGTAGCGAGAGTGTAATTGATTTGGCGCGCTGTAAGAGCAGCGGCAGATTGCGGCCTTCGGTATCCGTACCGAAGATAAGTTCGACAAACCCAACCGATTCCCCTTCCACTTTTCTTATCCAAGACTGGAATGCATCGCTAAGCACCTGAATATCATTTAGGCCAAGGTTTGTCCTGCCCGAGATTTGTCCTGCCGATGCGCGCGCGGGAGCAACATTCATGAAGCGCATGCTGTTTAATGCGACACAGGCTGAAGAATTACGTGTCGCCATAGTCGATGGCCAGAAGTTGGTTGACCTCGACATTGAATCGGCCTCGAAAGAACAACGCAAGAGCAATATCTACAAAGGTGTCATCACCCGAGTCGAGCCCAGCCTTGAAGCTGCGTTCATCGACTACGGCACCGATCGCCACGGTTTTCTCCCGTTCAAGGAAGTTGCGCGCGCCTATTTCAAGGCCGGTGTCGACGTCGGCCGCGCGCGCATCCAGGACGCGATCAAGGAAGGCCAGGAACTGATCGTCCAGGTGGAAAAGGACGAACGCGGCAACAAGGGCGCGGCACTCACCACGTTCATCAGCCTCGCCGGGCGCTACCTGGTGTTGATGCCCAACAACCCGCGCGGCGGCGGCGTGTCGCGCCGCGTCGAAGGTGAAGATCGCGAAGAGCTGCGCGACACCATGGACCAGCTTCCGGTCCCGGCCGGCATGAGCGTGATCGCACGCACCGCCGGCATCGGCCGCTCGCTGGAGGAACTGGACTGGGACCTCAAATACCTGCTGCAGCTGTGGCACGCAATCGAGGAAGCCTCCTCCAGCCAGAAGGGCGCGTTCCTGATCTACCAGGAAGGCAGCCTGGTCATTCGCGCCATCCGCGATTACTTTCACCCTGAAATCGGCGAGATCCTGATCGACACCGATTCGATCTACGAACAGGCGCAGCAGTTCATGGCGCATGTGATGCCCGACAACGTAAGCCGGGTAAAGCGCTACCGCGACGACGTACCCCTGTTTTCGCGCTTCCAGATCGAGCACCAGATCGAGACCGCGTACTCGCGCCAGGTGAACCTCCCCGCGGGCGGGGCGGTGGTCATCGACCACACCGAGGCGCTGGTATCGATCGACGTGAACTCGGCGCGCTCCACGCGTGGCAGCGACATCGAGGAAACCGCGTTCCGCACCAATCTCGAAGCGGCGGAGGAGATCGCGCGCCAACTGCGCCTGCGTGACCTCGGCGGCCTGATCGTAATCGACTTCATCGACATGGAGTCGCAGCGCAACCAGCGCGACGTGGAGAACCGGCTGCGCGAGTCGCTGCACTTTGACCGTGCGCGGGTGCAGATGGGCAAAATCTCGCGTTTCGGCCTGATGGAGTTGTCGCGCCAGCGCCTGCGACCGTCGCTGGGCGAAGGCAGCACCATCACCTGCCCGCGCTGCAACGGCATCGGCCATATACGCGGCATCGAATCCGCCGCGCTGCATATCCTGCGCATCATCCAGGAAGAAGCGATGAAGGAAAACACCGCTGCCGTGCATGCCCAGGTGCCGGTCGACGTGGCTACTTTCCTGTTGAACGAGAAGCGCACCGACATCCACGGCGTCGAGGCGAGGCTCAAGGTCAACGTGGTGCTCATCCCCAATATTCATCTGGAAACGCCGCATTACCAGATTTCGCGTCTGCGCCACGACGACCTGAATCAGTCCGAGCCTCTGCCCGCGAGCTACAACATGGTGCAACTGCCCGCCGAGGAAGAGGCCAAACCGCAGGCCGGAGTGGAATCAAAGGTAGCGCGGCCGCAGGCCGCGGTGCAAGGCATTACGCCGGGTGCGCCCGCCCCCATCTCTGCGCCGAAAGCGCCCGAGGCGGAAGCCAAAAGCTCCCCGGGCATCATCTCCCGCATCATGGGTTGGTTCAAGGGCGAGGCGCCGAAATCCGAAGCCGAACCCAGCAGCGGCATCCGCCCGTCGCGCCGCGAGCCCAGGCGCGAGCCGGCGCGCGAGCGAGGTGAACGCGGTGAACGTAGTGAACGCAGCGGACGCGGCGGGCGTGGCGGACGCGGCGGACGCGACCGCCAGGAACGCAGCGGGCGCGATGCCCGGCCGGCTCAAGGCGAAGTCAACCGACCCGAGTCGCGCGAAGCACGCGAACCGCGGGAACCACGCGAACCGCGCCAGGATCGCAGCCGCGGCGATCGCCCGGAAAGAGAAGCGCGTCCGGAAAGAGAGGCACGCCCCGAACGCGGCGAGCGCCCGCCGCGGGAGCCACGTGAGCCGCGCGCACCGCGTGCGCAAGTGCAAACTGAACTCCAGCCGGGAGCCGAAGTCAGCGCCCAGGAAGGTGCACGCCCCGAAGAGGGTGGCGAAACCGGACGCAGCCGTGGCCGGCGCGGTCGCGGTGGTCGCGGTGATCGCGGTGAACGGGGCGAGCGCGGTGAGCGCGGTGAGCGCGGCGAACGTACTGCTCGCGCAGAGCGCGGGGAGCCCGTTGAGTTGGA
>JAENXP010000117.1 GCA_016649475.1 Burkholderiales bacterium
CGCCGCGATCACCGTGGAGATTTCCTTGACGATGAAGCGGGCGGTGACCGGCGTGCCGTCGTAGTGCAATACGGAGATCAGGCTGGCCGGATTGATGTGGGCCTCGTTCACCAGCAGGGTCTTCAGTTGCGCATCGCGGTTTTGCTCGACCACGAACACCTTCGAATGCGCCGCGACGAAATCGGCAATTTCGTCCTGGAACGGAAACGCGCGCACGCGCAGCGCATTGACGTAGGTGCCCTGCGCCGCGAGCGAGTCCAGCGCTTCGGCCATTGCCGGGCTGGTGGAACCGAAATAGATCACGCCGAAACGCGCCGGATGCTGCGCAGGCGTGAGCACGGGCTTGGGCACCAGCGTTTTCGCGGTCTCGAATTTCTTCAGCAGCCGCTGCATGTTGTCGACGTAATCCGGACCCGCCTCGGAATAGCGCGCGTAGCGGTCCTTGGTGGTGCCGCGGGTGAAATACGCGCCGCGCGTGGGGTGGGTGCCGGGGTAGGTGCGGTAGGCGATGCCGTCGCCGTCGACGTCGAGATACCGGCCGAAGTCCTTGCCTGCCTGCAGTTCCTCGGCGCTCATGACCTTGCCGCGATCGTAGGTTCTGGACTCGTCCCACTCCAGCGGCTCGCACAAGCGCGTGTTCATGCCGATGTCCAGATCGGTCATCACGAACACCGGCGTCTGCAGACGGTCGGCGAGGTCCAGCGCCTGTGCGGTGAGCTCGAAGCACTCTTTCGGGTCTTCGGGGAACAGCAGCACATGCTTGGTGTCGCCATGCGACGCGTAGGCGGTGGACAGTATGTCCGACTGCTGCGTGCGCGTGGGCATGCCTGTGGACGGGCCGCCGCGCTGCACGTCGATGATGGTCACGGGTATCTCGGCAAAGTAGGCGAGCCCGATGAACTCGCTCATGAGCGAGATGCCCGGCCCGGATGTGGCGGTGAACGCGCGCGCGCCGTTCCAGCCGGCGCCGGTGACGATGCCGATCGAGGCGAGCTCGTCTTCGGCCTGCACGATGGCGAACTTGTTCTTGCCGCTCGCCTGGTCCACGCGCAGGCGCTTGCAGTAGCGCTCGGACGCCTCGGCGACCGAAGAGGACGGGGTGATCGGGTACCAGGCGCACACGGTGGCGCCCCCGTACACCGCGCCCAGCGCCGCGGCGCTGTTGCCTTCCATGAATATCTTCTTGCCGACGGCGTCGGCCTTCTTGACGCGCAGGCCGATCGGGCAATCGAGGTGGGCAAGCGCATAGTCACGCCCCATCTGCATCGCGTTCAGGTTGGGCTTGAGCAGCTTTTCCTTGCCCTTGTACTGCTCGCCTATCAACTCGGCGATCGCGCCGGCGTCCATGTCGAGCAAGGCGGCGAGCGCGCCGACATAAATGATGTTTTTAAACAGCTGCCGCTGGCGCGAATCGTCGTAGGTGGCGTTGCAGATGTCGGTGAGCGGCATGCCGATGGCGTTGATGTCGTCGCGCAGTCGCGACTGCGGCAACGGCCGGGTGCTGTCGTAAAACAGGTAGCCGCCCGGCGAGATCTCGGCGAGATCCTGATTCCAGGTCTGCGGATTCATCGCCACCATCAGGTCGACCCCGCCGCGGCGGCCGAGCCAGCCTCGCTCCGTTACCCGCACCTCGTACCAGGTGGGCAGGCCCTGGATATTGGAGGGGAAGATGTTGCGCGGGCTGACCGGCACGCCCATCCGCAGGATCGAGCGGGCGAAAAGTTCGTTGGCCGAGGCTGAACCCGAGCCGTTGACGTTGGCGAACTTGATGACGAAGTCGTTTACGGCTTCCAGACGCTTTACTTTCATGCCGGCACTGGCTCCTTTTTCGGCGCTCTGCTGCGGCAACCGGGGCCGGCGGGCGTCATCTCGAGCAGGAATTTCTGCATGTCCCAGGCGCCGGTGGGGCAGCGCTCGGCGCACAGGCCGCAATGCAGGCACACGTCCTCGTCCTTGGCCATGATGCGGCCGGTCTTGAGCGTGCCGGAGACATACAGGTCTTGCGTCAGGTTCGTCGCCGGCGCGCTGAGCCGCTTGCGCAGATCCGCTTCCTCGCCGTTGACGGTGAAGGTGATGCAATCCATCGGACAGATGTCGACGCAGGCGTCGCACTCGATGCACTTGGTGTTGATAAACACGGTCTGCACGTCGCAATTGAGGCAGCGCTCCGCTTCCTTGAAAGCGGTGGCACGGTCGAATCCCATCTCGACTTCGATCTTGATGTTCTTCAGCGTCTGGCTGGCATCGCGCCAGGGCACCTTGTAGCGCCGGTCCAGCGCAACTTCGTTGTCATAGCTCCACTCGTGGATGCCCATTTTCTGCGACATCAGGTGCACCATCGGCGGCGGGCGCCTGGCCACGTCCTCGCCCTGGCAGTATTTGTCGATCGAGACAGCGGCCTCGTGGCCGTGGGCGACGGCCCAGATGATGTTCTTCGGCCCGAAGGCGGCGTCGCCGCCGAAGTACACGCGCGGCAGCGAGGACTGCAGCGTGATTTTGTCGACCACCGGCATGCCCCATTCGTCGAACGCGATGCCGCAGTCCTGCTCGATCCACGGAAACGCGTTTTCCTGGCCGACAGCGACGAGCACCTCGTCGCATTCGAAATGCTGGTGCGGCTCGCCCGTCGGCAGCAGCCTGCGGCGGCCCCGATTTGGCCCATCTGCGTCGTAGCGCGCCTCGACTTTTTCGAAGGTGACTCCGGTAAGCTTGCCCTTGTGGTGGGTGAATTCCAGCGGCACGAGGTAGTTGAGGATGGGAATGCCCTCGTGCGCGGCGTCTTCTTTCTCCCATGGCGAGGCCTTCATTTCGTCGAAGCCGGAACGCACGATCACCTTCACATCCTCGCCTCCGAGGCGCTTGCTGGTGCGGCAGCAGTCCATGGCGGTGTTGCCGCCGCCGAGCACGATGACGCGCTTGGAGATTTTTTTGATATGCCCGAAGGAGACACTGGAGAGCCAGTCGATGCCGATGTGTATGTGTTTGGCCGCTTCCTTGCGCCCCGGAACGTCGAGGTCGCGGCCGCGCGGCGCACCGGATCCGACAAATACCGCGTCATAATTTTCGGCCAGCAGCGCCTTCATGCTGTCCACGCGCGTGCCTGCGCGAAACTCCACGCCGAGGCCAAGGATGTAGCCGACCTCCTCGTCGATCACTTCCTCGGGCAGGCGAAACCTGGGAATCTGACTGCGGATCATGCCGCCAGCCTTGGCGTCACCGTCGTAGACGACGACATGATATCCATGCGGTGCCAGGTCGCGCGCCACGGTGAGCGAGGCCGGTCCGGCACCTACGCAGGCGACACGCTTGCCGTTTTTCTTTTTTGGCGGCTCCGGCAGCCTTGCGCGGATGTCGCCCTTATTGTCGGCGGCGACCCGTTTCAGGCGGCAGATCGCGACCGGCTCCCTGGCCGCGCCGGCAGTGGCGCCCTTCGCCTCCTCGGCCGGCGCGTCTTCGACGCGGCTGCGGCGGCAAGCCGGCTCGCACGGGCGGTCGCAGGTGCGCCCGAGAATGCCGGGAAACACATTCGATTTCCAGTTGGCCATGTAGGCGTCGTCATAGCGGCCTGCTGCGATCAAGCGGATGTATTCTGGAACCGGGGTATGGGCGGGGCAGGCCCATTGACAGTCTACAACTTTGTGGAAGTAATCTGGCGCGCCAATATCTGTCGGCTTCAATCCGTCTGCTCCTTCCTTGCGCCGGCCAATCCCGCCAAGATTGGAACGGGCTTAGGGTCACACAGGAGGGCGTGATTCTACTCTTGGCCGGGCAGGGTGAAAAGGGCATATTTCACTTACAAATCCGGCCTGGCGGAAAACGGTCGCCGGAGGCGGGAAAGCAGACGCCCCGAAATCCGGCCGAGCCGGGCTGCGCCAGAGGGCACCCGCCAGCCTTGCCCGCGAGCGCCATTCCCCTTGTTTCAGCATGGCCATCGCCCGAACCGGGCCCGGCGTTACCGCTAAGCGCGCGGATCGGACTCTCCATTGCGAGAGTGATTTCCCTTGTTGCCGCGGCGCATATGATCCTTGAGTTGCAGCCCGGCCGCGGTAAACGCAACCCGCAACGCCGCATAAACGTCGTCGCCGTGTTCGCGATTGACCACGACCTCCGTTCCCGGCAGCGTGATGATCAGCCGCACAGAGACCTGCCCGCCCTGGCGCTTCTCGCTGCGCAGCGCTTCGGCGAACACCTGGCAGCTGCGAATGCGGTCGCAAATGGCGTCCAGTTTGCGCGCCTCTTCACCTATATAGCTTTCGAGCGCGCTGGAAGTGGGTATGCCTCGCAACACGATCTCTACAGGACTGTGCATTGTTCCAGCCGGCTGCTGTTCGCAGCGGGTCAGTTGTAATCGTCGTAGTTCGGAGGCAGACTCCTGCCGCCTTCGCCCTGAACTATGCGCTGGCAATCGATTTCGTCATCGCGTTCGTCGGGAACCTGTGCGGTCTGCTCCCAGGCCTCGGTGGAGGTCATTGATTTGCCCGCCCGCCTTACCGGTGCTTTGGCGGAGTGCTTGCGCGCCGCGCCACGAACTCTTACTGACTTTGATTTGACACCCATCGCGTCCTCCTGCGAAGAGTTCATTACACTTTGACGGCATCAAGGTCGGGAAAGGATGAGTCCCGTGCCTTCCCACCGGCCCCTCATGCCCTCCTGAGTCTGGGTCGTTTCGACAAGCATGAAACGACCTCCAAGGACCGAAATCCATCCTAGCGTCAATCGCCGCGGCGTTGTTGATATTGGTCAAACAGAAAGGACAGCGCCTGCCGCAGCGCCCGTTCTTCGTGGTTTGCCTATAATCCGGCTTGTCGCAGGACAATCTCTTTTATACTGTTACCGTAACTACAGGGGGCAGCTTGCCGCAACATTCGGCCCAGCCGGACAGGCACGCAGGCGCTGCGCGGCCGATGCGCGCGCGGCGCTTGCACCATCTGGTGGTCGGCCTGGGCACCCTGGCGGTGGCGGCGGTGGCCGCGGGTACCGCGCTCAGCCTTTGGCGCATGCATGAGGACGCTATCCGGCAGGCCGAAAGCCATTTACTCGGCCTGGCCCAGATTCTGGGCGAGCAGACCCTGAGATCGACGCATGCCATCGACGCAGTCCTCGCTGCTGCAGCCGAGGATGCGCAGAGGGCGGAATCGCAGGGCAGGGTCATTCCGTCCGAGCAGCTGCACCAGCATTTGCGCGAAACCATTGCCGCCACCCCGTACGTGCGCGCCTTGCTCCTGACCGACTCGAGCGGCAAGCTGATCCTTCATACCGCGCGCTTTCCGCCACCGCAGATTGATTACAGCGACCGCGAGTATTTCCGCGCGCATCGCGCCGGATTGAAAGCACGGCTGATGCTGTCGGCTCCGGTCGTGGGCAAGTTCGGCGGCAAGCCGAGCATTCCGATCAGCCGCAGGGTCGATGGCCGGGATGGGCGTTTTCTCGGCGTCATGACCGCCGATGTCGATCCCTCCTTCTTTCTATGGCCGCACGGCTTGCATGAAATCGGGCCCGAGGGTGTGGTGCGGCTGCTGCGGCGCGACGGCGTACTGCTCACGGCCTACCCCACGGAAATTGCCGCCGCGACCAACAGCATTCGTGACTCTGCGCTATTCACTCAAGGCGTGGAGGCCGGCCGACCGCTGATTCACCACCTCGGCAAGGCGAACCGGGTGCAACGGGTGAGCGCGATCTTCCCGATCGAGAGCTACCCGCTGGTGGTTACAGTGAGCTCGTCCGCGCATTTCATCCTGCAGGCATGGAACCGCAGCGCATGGCTGTTCGGCGCCTTGGCCGCGGTCACTGCAATGCTGTTCGGCCTGATCACCATGTCGCTCGCACGCCAGCTGCGCGTCGACGAGGAGCTCAAGGCCGTCGTGGTCGAGTCTGAAGGACGGCTGCAGGCGATCATACAGTCCGCCATGGACGCCATCATCATCGTGGATGCAGCGCAGCGCGTTGTCCTGTTCAATGCCGCGGCGGAACAAATCTTCCGCCGTCCGAGCGCGGAGGCGATCGGCGCCGATATCGAACGACTGATACCGGGACAACGGCGAAGACTGCAGCCGCGCCACGAAGCCGGGAACGGCGACACCGACCTGCCCATGCGCAAAACCGGCGAGCACCTGGCGCTCACCGGGGTGCGCGCCGACGGCGGGGAATTTCCGATAGACGCCTCGATTTCGCAAGTGCAGTTGCACGGCGCGGAGCACTTTATCGTGATTCTGCGCGACGTCACCGAACGCAAGCAGGTGGAGGCGGCCTTGCGCGAGAACGAACGGCGCTACCGAACCCTGTTCAGCCAGGCCATGGATGGTATCCTGCTGCTCGATGCGGAGGGCAATATCGTTGACGTCAACATCTCGTTCGCGCGCATGCACGGCTATACCACGGAGGAACTGCTGCGCATGAATCTGAGCCAGTTGGACACGACGGAATCGCTGGCACTCGCTGCTGCGCGCATGCGGCGCATACTGCGCGGGGAGACGATCGGATTTGAAGTCGAACATTATCATCAGGACGGCCGCATCCTGCCGCTGGACGTTGCCGCATCGGCAATCGATATAGACGGTAACAAATACGCCCTGGCATTTCATCGCGACATCACCGAGCGCAGGCGCGCAGAGCAGGAACTCAAGCGTTCGCAGCGGGCGCTGCGCGGCCTGTCCAAGGCCGCCAACGAAGCCCTCGAGGCCGAACGCCGCCGCACTGCGCGCGAGCTGCACGACGAACTCGGCCAGTCGCTCACCGCGCTCAAGATGGACCTGGAGTCGCTGCGCTCCACCCTGCCGCCCGGCCAGCCCGAATTGGCGGAACGCGCCCAGGCGATGAACGCACTGCTGGACAGCACGATTGCCGCCACGCGACGCATCGCCGCCGATCTGCGACCGCTGATGCTGGACGATCTGGGCCTCGCCGCGGCCTTGGACTGGCTGACGCAGAATTTCTCCCG
>JAENXP010000053.1 GCA_016649475.1 Burkholderiales bacterium
TAATCCCGGGCCGTGTGGGTTCTTCTGTTGCCATATACGATCCGATATTAGATTTTTTGCAGCCTTGGCATCTAGGGTCGCCGCGCTCTCGGCTAGCGCAGTAAACGGCGTCGCAAGCCCTGCGGCAGCGACGAGTGATACAGCTATGGCTAGAAGCGTCTTCGGTTTCACGTTCATATCGTGTTACCCCTTCTTTCTGAGTGCGGCGATACATGGCGATGCCGCGACGCCCGCATTTTGGAAAAGCTGCCGCTCGCCGGAATTCCAGCGGGCGACGGGTGTCAGAGCGAACAGCCGGCTTCGGTTATGCGTTTGCGACAGGGAGATATTTCTCGGCGTCCGGTAAGTCGATTTATCCCGCATTGCGCGGTCAACGCATGCTCTCTATCGCGATCTCCACCAGCCGCGGCGCTCCCGCCTCGAATGCCTGTTCAACAGCGCCGGCAATTTCATCCGGCTGGCTTACGCGCACCCCGGGTACCCCCGCACCCGCAGCCATCTCGACAAATCCCAACGCTGGTTTAGCCAGGTCCATCTGCGGATAGGGCTTGCTCGACTGGGTGTTGAACCGCTGCCGATAGATGTCCAGATTGTGTTTGAGAACCCGGTACTCCCGATTGGCTAGTATGACGAACACAATTGGCAGGTTGTAGTGGGCCGCGGTCCATAGCGCCGTGATCGAGTACATCGCCGAGCCATCGCCCGATACGCACAGGATCGGGCGACCAGGGTAGCCGATGCTCGCGCCAATCGCACCGGCCAGGGCCTGTCCGATGCCACCGCCGCGCCCGCCCAGGTACTGGTCGGGCGCGTCAATCTGAAACGCTGCCTCGAAGTCGATCTTGGCGGTGATCACCTCTTCGACGATCAAGGCGTTGGCCGGCGTGGCTTTGCGCACATCATTCATTGCGCGTGATATCGAGATCGGTACGCGTGCCCACGCCTTTTCCAGTCGCGCCTGGCACGCCGCTTTGTCCTGAGCCTTCTGCGCGGCGAGCCGCGTGCAGCGCTGTTTAGCGGCCGCGCGCCAGGCATCGTCAACTTCCGCCACGATCGTATCGTCGAGAGCGCGTAGCGCCGCTCCCATGCCTGCGACTATCCCCAGGTCGACCGCATGCTTGTACGCGAGCGACTGCGCCGATGATTCAATCTGCACGATGCGTGCGCCCTTCGGAAACGGCGAGCCAGGCGAGAACCAGTGTTCCTCGAAAAAAGCGCCTCCGACTAGCAGCACGAGATCTGCGTTGGCAAACGTCTGGCGGATCTTATCCGCGTCCACTGGCACACTTGCGCGCGCGTGTGGATGCGAGCCTGGGAACGAGACGTGACCGCGAAGGCTTTCTAACCATACCGGCGCGCCGATTCGCTCGGCTATCCTGACCAGATCGGCGATGGCGCCAGTGCGCGCGACCTCGTCGCCGACTACGATGACGGGAGTATGCGCGGCCTTGATCATGGCGCATGCGTCGGCCAGCGCGCGCGCATCCGGTGCGGCCTCGCGGTACAGGCGGCCCGGCGCGATCGGTCCATTGTCCGTCTGCTGCTCCATCACGTCGACCGGCAGCGAGACGAACACCGGTCCGCAGGGCGGGTCGTTGGCGATCTTGAACGCGCGGCGCATCACTTCGTCTATCTCGTCGGCGCATTGCACCTGCGTGCTCCACTTGGTCACCGGCGCTGCCATTGCGGCCAGGTCGTGGGCGAGGAGCGGCTCTCGGCGCAGCATACGCGTGTCCTGCTGGCCGGCGGTGACGACCATGGGCGCATTCGCCCTCAGGGCGTTGTAGATCATGCCGATACCGTTGCCCAGGCCCGGCGCCGCGTGCAGGCTGACCACGCCGGTAAGACCGGTGGCGCGCGCGTAGTAGCTGGCCGCGCCGACAGCGATACCCTCGTGCAGGTGCACCACGTAGTCGATTGACGGGTAATCGGCCAGCGAATCGAGCAGCGGGTTCTCGGTGGTGCCTGGATTGCCGAAGATGTGCCGAACCCCGTGGGCAACAAGGTTCTGCATGAAAACTTCGCGTCCGCGCATTGTCTCCTCCCGGGAGAGCAGTTATTCCTGCGTGCATTCCCATTCGCCCGAAACACTACTCCTATATCCATTTCTGCGCCACGCCACGGTGGGTGCCGTCCCAATCCCGCCCGGCAACCAATGAACGGCGGCTTTCAGGACACAGGACACGCGACCGTCCGGAGCGGGTCGACTCTCGCCGCCGTCATTTGTGAAGAAATACGCTATGGCGCAGACCTCCGCTCTAGGTATGCCATCCTGATACTATTCCGACATCGGAGCGCGGGGACCGGCTGACTAGCCGTTGAAAAATCAGTACCGAACTGCGCAGGCTGGAGATAGTGCTCGAATATGCCAAAATTTCATGAATCGTAAATAGGGAACGGATCAAC
Organism: Burkholderiales bacterium; assembly: GCA_016649475.1. Classification (GTDB taxonomy): domain Bacteria; phylum Pseudomonadota; class Gammaproteobacteria; order Burkholderiales; family SG8-39; genus 2-12-FULL-64-23. Next base: position 2,407 of record JAENXP010000053.1, read on the forward strand.
CCGCGCACCGTCAGCCACGGGGTGTCACCCGTGGGGACTTGGCGTTTTGGTTGTCCGTCATAACGACATGTCAAGAAAAAGTCGCCGGTCCGGCAAACGAGAATCTGGGGACGAGGTACCGTTATCCGGGCACCGTGTCGAGGCACGGGTGGTGAAAACTCGGGACGGAGCCATACGCGAGCGTGGCCCGCATCCAATCGATAACTGGCTTTTTGGACTTGCGTTAGCCGGAATTGCGCTGACCTTGTACCTTACGTTCAGCGCGTGGTTTGGCGAGCAGCCGGCATTCTGCGGAGCAGACTCCGAATGCGGTCTGGTGCAGCAAAGCCGCTGGTCCACCTTGCTGGGCGTACCGATTTCGTTCTGGGGTTTTCTGACTTACGCCTTGCTCGCACGCCTGACCTGGCGCTTGCGTACCCGCCCGAGTTCCTGGAGGGCAGCGTTGCTCGTCGCCGTAGTTGGGGCTGCCGTAAGCTGGTATCTCGCCGCCATCTCGCTATTCGTCATCGAAGCGCTGTGCTTCTACTGCCTCGCCTCTTTCGGAGTCGCGAACGTTCTGCTGGTCGTGCTGTTGGTGCGCAGGCCTGCGCACATGCCTGAGCACGCGTGGGCCAAGGCGCTACCAACCCCCGTCGGTTCCGCCATGGTAATCGTGTCCGTGCTGGCCCTGCACTTCAGCGGGCTCTTCGACCCCGCAGCGGGGCCCGAGAAGCCGCAACTGAAAGCGCTCGCAATTCACCTGAGCGATTCCGGGGCGCGCTTTTTTGGCACCTACTGGTGTCCGACCTGCCAGCAGCAGAAGGCTTTGTTTGAGGCCTCCGCCGCCCGGCTGCCCTACGTCGAGTGCACACCAGGCGGGCGCAACGGCCCGGTCAGCATCGATTGCGTGGTGAACGACATCAAGAACTATCCAACGTGGATCATCGGCCGTGTCCACCACACCGGTATTGTCACCGCATCCGAACTGGCGCGCTTATCAGGCTTCGAGTGGTCATCCGACACAGCTCGGAAAAAATGAACTGGACAGACCTGCTGTAACGCGCTGATACGCGCTGCCGCCTGATAAGTCTCTACAGCCCTTGCAAAGTGGAGCACCGTCGAATACCACAGCCGGTTCAGGTCGCGTTGGGACCTGCGCGCGAAAGGCGGTTGCGGGCCAATGGACCTTGATACCCATTGCCTCGAAGGTCCGCTATTCGATTTCTTTTGGTCTTACGTATTCGCGATTCAGTGGCGGCGCGAGCCGTCGTCAATTTAGGTCATCGTCCCTGTAATACTTGGTGCCCTTGGCGGTCAGTTCGACCGCGAGCCCGTCGTCGGTCAACTGGTAGAGCCAGATCCCGGGCGAAACCGACATGGCACCCTGGTATGCATCGCCCTTGCCCGAAGCTGTGGCCGCTGCTGTCGCCTGGCCGCCGAGTTCCCAACCGGACGCGATAAAGCTCTTGAGCGCACTTTCCTTCTCGAACACCCAGACTAGTCGGAACTTCTTGACGCCCAATCCGAAGCCTGCCTGGATCTCTACCATCTTCATGAAGGTTTCCTGCTTCGTCTTTCTGTTGACCACCAGGCCCGCGCCACTGCCTCCGCCTGCGAAAAATATCTTCATGCCGAAATTGCTGAACACGGCATAGCCGGCCGCGAGTTCCACGGCCTTGCGTGCTGATGGCTGTCCCTTGTAGAGCCGGGAGAGTGTCTCCTGAGCAGATTTGCGCACTTCCGCGCGCGCCTTGTCCTTGTCCTTGGCCGTCATTGCGGCTCCCGCATCGCCGCTCCAGCCTGCTGTTCCCAGCACCGAACACGCCAGGAGCATAATCCCCATCGTCAATAAACGCATATCGCTCTCCTTGTCACTGTCAATATCCGCGAAATGTGCGCAACTGTCAGCGCGTACTCAAGACGCGCCTCAGAAGCTTTTCGCAGTGTATCCCAAGCTTACTGAGTTGCGTTTCCAAATCGAACACATCCTCAAATACTACTAGCGCGGGTGGAAGCAAGTCAGCAAAGCGTTGGGGGATAGAAATGGCCGAGAACCGGCCACTCAATAGGTCTCTGCTATGTGACTGCTCTGGGTTGAGAGGGTGATCTGGCCATTGTAAAGACCGGACCCTCGGTCTGGCGGTCCTGACTGACGCGCGAAGCTAGTCGTCCCGTACGAATCCGATGCGCCCTTTCTTTGTCGATCTGGGCGGAGCCATGCGTGGGCGGATGGCATCCAGGGTGCCGGTTGTAGCCTGATCGAGGATGGAGAGTCTTCGGTCGATCCTGGCTTCGAGCTCGTCCGGGCGCTTGGCCAATTCCTTGTTGCTTGCGATCATCTCGTGCAGCCGCAAACGACCCTTTCGCGGCGCGCGGTTCTGCAATTGACTTCGCTGCCGCGCTCGCGCATCATTTCGCCGGCGTCGCAATAAGTATAGCGACGGTGAAATTTCATCCACTCCAGTAGCCGAAGACCCGCTCCCATGTCCCGTATCCTGCTGCTCTACGCCAGCGTCGAAGGTCAGACGCAACTCATTGCCGATCGCATGGCGCACACCCTGCGTGAAAAAGGCCATAGCGTGGAAATGCTGCCCGCCGATGCCGATCCGGCGCAGCTGGACCCGGCGGCCTACGATGGAGTGATCGTCGGTGCGTCGATACACTACGGGCATCATCCAGCATATCTGCTCAAGCTGATACCGCGGCTGGGCAAGGCGCTCACCGAGCGGCCCAACGCCTTTTTTTCCGTGAGCCTCAGCGCCGGCGGGCCGCGCCCGAAACTCTATGCTGCGCAGCGTTATCTGGATAAGTTTCAGCGCAAGAGCGGCTGGCGGCCGCAATTGACGGCCAGTTTCGCCGGCGCGCTCAAGTACAGCCTGTACGGCCCGATCAAGCGCCGGGTGATGATCGTGTTCATGACCTTGGGTGGCGGCGAGACCGACACCTCGCGCGATTACGAATACACCGACTGGGATGCGGTGGTGCGCTTCGCCGGCGAGTTCGCGCAGTTGTTGAAGCCTGCGCAATAGATCCGGATGCGGGGTGGCGCTCAGGCGTCCACGCGCACACACACCTTGCCGTGCACTTTCCCCTCCTGCATGCTGCGCTGTGCCGACGCGACCTGGGCCAGATCGACGACCTCATGGATATGCGGCACGATGACGCGCTCGGCGGCGAGCTTGGCCAGACGCGCAAGCAATGCGGTATCGGTCTTGAGCATGAAGGGTACGCAGCGCTGACGCGAGGTCGCCCGCGCGACCAGCGCCGCCCAGTACAGCGCGGAGCGCGGCATGGTGTTGATATAGATGCCCTCTGCCGTCAACAGAGGCCGGGCCTGCGCGAACGATGCCGCTGCGGCGGCATCGAAGACCACATCAAAATGCTGGTCCGGCCGTAGCCAGTCCCCGCGCTTGTAGTCGATGACGCGCTCCGCGCCCAGGGCGCAGACGTAGTCGATATTGGCCGTGCCGCACACGCCGGTGACTTGCGCGCCGATCCAGCGGGCGATTTGTACCGCGCTCGCGCCCACGGCACCGGAGGCGCCGCTGATGAGGACCGTCTGGCCGGTCTGAAGTCCGGCAATGTCGATCAACGATTGCAGGGCAGTGCCCGAGGCGACCGGCAAGCTCGCCGCGACTTCGTCGCTGAGCGCGTCCGGGGTCGGGGCGATCCGGTTCGTCGGGGCTGCCAGGAACTGCGCGCAAGTACCCCGCCCGTTCAGGGGATCGACCGATCCGAATACGCGCTGGCCCACTTCATAGCCTTGCACGCCTGCGCCCAGCGCGCTGATTTCTCCGGCAAAATCCTTGCCCGTGATCGCCGGGCGCTTGGGGCGCCCGAGCATGCGCAACATGCCGCTGCGCAACTTGAAGTCCACTGGATTGAGCCCGGCCATGCGCACGCGCACCTGCACTTCGCCGGGCGCGGGCTGCGGCACGGCGGTTTCGCGCAGCGCCAACACGGAGTCGTCGCCAAAACGGTCATACAGAACTGCTTGCATTCAGGTCTCCCGAAATTGCGCGCGGCAGGCCGCCTGGTTGGCTGCGCCGCGCTGTCCCGCCCGTCGGCTAGCTGTTGCGCCGCGGACGGGCCAGCATCCAAACGCCGATGACAATCAGAATTACCGGCCACCACTGCGCCAGCAGGGCTTTCAGTTGTGCCACCGGCAGAATGCCGAGATTGATCAGCAGAAAAACTCCACCGATCAAAATCAGGACGATGGCGCCAAACCTGGACGAATGTGTGCGCATGAGTTTTTCCGCTGAGACGGGATTGCCCGGTATCCAAAAATTGTAGTCAACGCGGCCTGGATTTGCGCAGTGCCGGGTTCAGTTTGTCGATATCCGCCGAAACCTGATCGCGGCTGCGCTCATAGATGATTTCCCGCCCCATTATGCTGCCGGCGTAGGCCAGACCGTTGCGCGTCGGTGTCAACTCGCACTTGACGCTGTGGATTCCTTCGCCCAGCACGACCTGAATGCCGTTGGCGTGCTTGCTGAAGACCACGACCTCCATGGTCTGTCCTTTTTCAGTGCGCACCTTGATTTTTTCCGTGCTCATGGTTCCGTCCGCGAGTGGCCTAGTATTTCCAACCGCCGCTGGCGAGCCATTTCTCGATCTGCTCCAGCCGGTCGACACCCCAGAAGGCCTCGCCCTCGACGACGATATACGGCGAGCCGAAGGCGCCGCGGGCGATCGCCTGGTCCACCTCGGACTTGACCCGTTCCTTGATCGCCGCATCGTTGATCGCGGCGCGTACCTCATCCGCGGCCAGGCCGAACTTGGCGCACACGGCGATGGTGTCCTCCGGGTTCGAGATGTTGATGTCGTCGACGAAATAGGCGCGATACAAGGCCGTGACCAGCGCCTTTGCCCGCTTCGGGTCCTTCTGGTTGAGCCAGTAGAAGGCGCGCGCCGGGGCTTGCGAGGATATCGGAAAGGTGGAAGGCAGCTTGTATTCCACGCCGTAGAACTTCGCGCTGCGGGCGAAGTCGCGCTTGGCGTAATCGCCTTTCAGCGGCACGTTGGGCAGCGGCACGCCGCCGGTGATTTTCATCGCCGCGCCCAGGAGAAAGGGGTGCCAAACGACCTCGCGCCCGTATTTTGCGCCAAGCGCATCGATCCTGGTGCTGGCGAAATAGCCGTAGGGCGAGGAAAAATCGAAATAGAAATCTATCGGTGCAGCCATGCTCACTCCTGGTTTTCGGTCCGCTTGCTCCCGCCGCGCGGGATTGGCGAAGTTCGGGCGCGCCCACCCCGCCAGCGTAGTGTAGCGCCTCTAGCTTGTGCGTGTTCGGCCGCGGCGGGTTGTCACGCCTACGCTGCGCCACTCGCCGCGGGGACGGCGGGAACCCAGGTCTGCGCCGGTTTTTGGTAGCCCGCAGCGCAACTGATTCCGTTGCGCTGCGGACCAGGGCGCCAGGTTCCTGGCGTGCTATTTGACGTCCAGCAGTTCCACTTCGAATACCAGCGTCGCGTTGGGCGGGATCACGCCGCCTGCGCCGCGTTGCCCGTAGGCCAACCCGCTCGGAATGATCAGCACGCGCTTGCCGCCGACCTTCATCCCGGCCACGCCCTGGTCCCAGCCCTTGATCACCCGGCCGGCGCCGAGCGGAAAGCTGAAAGGACCACGGCCGACCGAGCTGTCGAACTTCGCGCCGCGCTGGTCTGCGGCCTTCGGGTCGTACAGCCAGCCGGTGTAGTTGACCTGCACCACCGCGCCGCTTATCGCCTCTTTCCCATCGCCGAGCACGGTATCGGTTTTGATCAGGGCATCGGCAGCAAGCGCTGCGCCGGCCTGAAGGACGACAGCCAGCAGCAAAGCGATGGGGAACAGTCCGATTTTCATGGTTCTCATGGGTCGTTCTTTCCTCAATGTCGAAGGCTAGGCCGGAATCGCCAGGCCGTCGGGTCCTGGGACACGCAGCTTCGGCAAGGTCACGCGGTCGCCTTGGACTTGACCGCCATTTCGAGCGAGACCGGCACCTTGTTGGCGAGCATGTCCAGCACCGGGCAATGCGCGTCCACCACCGCGCGCAATTTCTGCAGCTCCGCGGGACTTGCGCTCGATTCGATATTCACCGTGCCGCGTATGTTCTGGAAGCCGGAGCGCACAGAATCGTCGACGGCGAAAAAGCCGCGCAGATCGATGTCGCCGGACAGTTCGACCGCCACCGAATCCAGCGGGATTCCCAGGGCGGTCGCATAGGCGCGATAGGTGATTTCCTGGCAGGAGCCCAGCGCGGCAAGAATCAGCTCGACCGGGTTGGGCGCCGAATCGGCACCGCCGAGCGCGGGCGGTTCGTCCGCCGCCAGCCTGTGTTGCCGAACCGAGATTTCCGAACGGAATCCCTCGCCCAGTCGCGAGGATGACTTGAAAGTCACCTTGGCCGCATTGGGTTCGCTGCGGAAAGCCGACTGGGTATCGGATATCAGTTGTTTCAATTTTACGCTCATTGCCTGTTCCTCCCGTGATCCTTCAGATTTATTGGTCTGTATGCGAGGTCTCACGCCGCCAGTCGCTGCCATTCACGTCGCGGCGGCGCGGATTGCGCGCAGGGCGTAGTGTAGCGTCTCGCGGCCGGTTGCGGTTCAGTCGCCGGCGAGCGCTCGCCCGATCACCATGCGCTGGATGTCGCTCGCGCCCTCGTAGATTTGCGCCACGCGAACATCGCGATAGATACGCTCCACCGGAAAGTCGCTGACGTAGCCGTAGCCGCCGTGGATCTGGATCGCATCCGAACACAATTTCTCCGCCATTTCGGAA
>JAENXP010000597.1 GCA_016649475.1 Burkholderiales bacterium
GAACGCATGGCTGGACGAGCAGATTGCCGTGCTGAAAAATGATCTCTCCGATTCGGCGCTGCATACCGCGCTCGGCATGGCTCCCAGGCGTCTGGAAAACGTCGGATTGAGATTGTCCGACGCCGACCGCGCGGACGCGAACGCTGCGCTGGACGGATGGGATCCCACGGGCTGGAGCGTTGCCGACGCCGCGCGAATATTGCTGTTGAGCGGCTTGCCGGCGACGGGAAAGCCGTTCCCGGAGCGCTTTCGGGCGCTGTGCCAGACCGCCGACGTGGCCGAATCCATCGCCCTGCATCGCGGACTGCCCCTGTATCCGGATCCGGCCGCGCTGGAGCCGCAGGTCGGAGAGGGACTGCGAACCAATATGCGTGCGATGTTCGAGGCGATCGCCCACCGCAACCCGTATCCGAGGCGGTACTTCGACACGCACCGATGGAACCATATGGTTCTCAAGGCCCTGTTCATTGACAGCCGCCTCGCGCCGATTCTCGGGCTGGACGAGCGCGCAAACCCGGAACTTGCCCGCATCATGTGCGACTTCGCGCATGAGCGATGGGCCGCGGGCCGGGTGGTTCCGTTCGAGATCTGGCGATGCGTGGGTCCTTTCGCCGAAGGACCCATGCTCGATGATCTTGCACGGGCCCTGTCGAGCGGCGATGCGCTCGAGCGACGCGCCTCGGCACTGGCGCTGTCGGCGTGCCCGGACGCCAGAGCGGCGACCCTGCTGTGTGCGCTTCCCGAGCTGGCGGCGGACATCGCATGCGGGAAACTCACGTGGGCGACGCTGCAGTGATTGACCGTCACGGGTGCCGGATCCTCCCTTGCTTTCACCATAACCAATCGAATCGAGAACTCAACGATGATGTTCATTGACCCCCACGCGCACATGATTTCGCGAACCACCGACGACTATGAGGCGATGGCGGCCTCCGGCGTAGTCGCCGTGATCGAGCCGGCATTCTGGCTGGGGCAACCGCGCACCAATGTGGGTTCCTACCTGGACTACCTTTCATCGATCGTCGGATTCGAGCGTTTCCGGGCGAGCCAATTTGGCATCCGTCATTACTGCACCATCGGCCTGAACTCCAAGGAAGCCAACAATGAAGCGCTCGCCGAAGGCGTGATGGAACTGATACCGCGGTTCGCGCTGAAGGAAGGTGTCGTGGCGATCGGAGAAATCGGCTACGACGAGCAGACGGCGCTCGAAGACAAGTACTACCGCCTGCAACTCGAACTTGCCAAGAAGCTCGATCTCCCGGTCATGATCCATACCCCGCACCGCGACAAGAAAAGAGGCACCACGCGCTCGATGGATGTATGCGACGAGCATGGCCTTGATCCGCGCAAGGTGATCGTCGACCATAACAACGAGGAAACCGTGCAGGAGGTGCTTGAGCGCGGCTACTGGGCTGCCTTTTCCATCTATCCGAGCACCAAGATGGGTAACTCCCGCATGGTCGAAATCCTGAAGCAATATGGTGCCAAGCAGGTTATCGTCGATTCGGCTTGCGATTGGGGGATCTCTGAGCCTCTGGGGGTAGCCAAAACCGCCCGGCTGGCGCTGCAGAACGGGGTCGCCGAGGAGCAGGTTCGTCTTGCCTGTTATCAGAACGCGCTGGATGCCTATGGGCAGAGCGGTCAGATGCATGAAGAAGACTGGCTCAATCCCGCGGTCATCGATCAGCGCACCGTTTTCGAGGGCAACTCGATCCTGCGCGGTGGCCGGGAACCGCGCGTGGAGGCGCCAAAGAATCCACGCAGCATGGACGATCTGATCATCAAATAGTCGCTGCGGGCGGCGTGATCGCTCCGCTACGGATGCTGCGCCGCAATACGCGATACCTCCCGATTCTGCAGCGCACACTTGCGCGCGATTATAGTTCGCGCACAACCGATAACCATTTCTATTTGCCTTGACACACAACTGATAGCCGTGGAAATATACGCACGGTTCGATCTACAGTTCAAACCTTCGCTATCTCAAGAAAGGTAGTCAGAACGGGGCCGGTGGGGCAATCGCGGACATCGATTCCTGAATTGCCTTTGCGGTTTTGCGATGTGATTTCCAACATCAGGAGAGAAAACGAATGAGCATTTTCAAGGTATGTTCGGCGCTTGCCGCCGCAGTGCTGATCGCACTGCCCGGCGCCCCCGCGATGGCGCAGGCCAAGATCAAGTTCGAGAAAGTGGCCAGTGGCATCAACACGCCGCTGGCGATGGTGCAGCCACCGGGGGACAGCCGCATGTTCATCATCGAACAAAACGGCCGGATCAAGATTCTCGAAAACGGCCAACTCAAGCCGGTCCCGTTCCTCGACATTCGCAGCAAGATCCATACGCTGCTGCATGACTTCGACGAGCGCGGCCTGCTGGGAATCGCGTTTCACCCGAAGTTCAAGGACAACGGCAAATTCTACGTGGCCTACA
>JAENXP010000625.1 GCA_016649475.1 Burkholderiales bacterium
GGGCAAACTGGTCGAGGACGAGGAATTGCGCGCGGCGATGAGCGCGAAAGGTCTGGGGACACCGGCCACCCGCGCCGCCGTGATCGAAGGTCTCATCTTCGAGGATTATGTGCACCGCAACGGGCGCGAACTGGTGCCCACGCCGAAGGCGTTCTCGCTCATGTTCGCGCTGCACCACTTCGGCATCACCGAACTTACCTCGCCCGAACTCACCGGCAACTGGGAATTCAAGTTAAAGCAAATGGAGCACGGCGAGCTCGACCGGGCCGGGTTCATGGATCATATCGTCGAGGTCACGCGCGAGCTGGTTTCCGCAATCAAGAAGGGCGACATTCCGGATACCGCGTTTCTCACGCTGACGGCGCCGTGCCCGAAATGCGGCGGCAAGGTGCAGGAGAACTATCGCAAGTTCCAGTGCCAGTCCTGCGATTTCGCCATTTGGAAAGTCGTCTCCAGCCGCGAGTTCGCGCCGGAAGAAATCGAGGAGTTGATCACCAAGAACAATATCGGCCCGTTGCAGGGTTTTCGCAGCCGCATGGGCAAGCCATTTGCCGCGGTGGTTCGGCTGTCGCCGGAGTTCAAGGCGGAATTCGATTTTGGACAGTCGAACGACGGTTCGGATGAGGTCCCGGATTTTTCCGGACTTGAACCGCTAGGCCCGTGTCCGAAGTGCGCAGCAAAGGTGTTCGAACAGCCTATGTCCTACGTGTGCGAGAAAAGCCTGGGACCGGAAAAGAGCTGCGATTTTCGCTCTGGCCGCATCATCCTGCAGCGGCCGATCGAGCGCGAGCAGATGCAGAAGCTCCTCGCCACCGGGCGCACTGACCTGCTGCACCGTTTCATTTCCAAGAAGGGGCGGCCGTTCTCGGCCTTTCTGGTGCGCGGCGCGGATGGCAAGGTCGGCTTCGAGTTTGCGCCGCGAGCGGCGAAACCCGGTAAGGCTGCGGCTGAGCCTGCCGAGGCGAAAGTAGGTGCGATCGAGCCCGAGGCCAAGGTAGCGGTGAAGATCGATAAGCCCGCCGCGAAACGGGCGAAGCCAGTCGCCAAGACTGCCACAGCCAGCAAGACCGCGGTCAAGGCGACCAAGGCACGCAAGCGCGCCGCCGGTTAGCTACCTCCCCGAGTTTCGCTCTAGTCGCGTATTTGGGTCCGCGTTACGTCCACCCGTCCGACGCCGGCGTTCGGGTCCGGATCATCCGGCAGGCATGCGGCGCGGCGCTACGGTGTCAGGCGGGCTTGGGGTCGCGCATGCTGCCGGCTACGATCTTGTATTCGAACAAGCGGCACTCCAGCGCGCCGTTATAGAGCGGCGTGCGTCTGGAAACCTTCAGCTTGATCAACTTGGGCAGATTCATGTCGGCGCTCAGAATGTAGCAGTTCCAGCCGGCGAACTTCTGCTTCAGCGCATCTCCGAATCTGGGGTAGAACTCCGCCAGTTCCTGTTGTTCACCCATGCGCTCGCCGTAGGGCGGGTTGGTGACCAGCACGCCGGTCGCGGCGGGCGCGGAAATTTCCAGGGCATTCGCTTGCTTCAATTGGACTACCGCCTCCAACCCGGCCGCGCGCAGATTAGCCTGCGCCAGCTTTAGCGTGTCGCCGTAGAGGTCGCTGCCGTATATAGGTTGCGCAGCCAACGGCTTGCGCCGTGCCACGGCCTCGGCGCGCAGCGCCTGCCATAGCGTCGCGTCGAAGGACTTCAGCTTTTCGAAGCCGAAGTCGCGGGCAATACCCGGGGCGATATCGAGCGCGATTTGCGCCGCTTCGACCAGGAATGTGCCGCCACCGCACATCGGATCGAGCAGCGCGGTTCCCGGCTGCCATCCGATCAGGCTGAGGATTCCGGCGGCCAGATTTTCTTTCAGCGGAGCTTCGCCTTGGGCGGCGCGGGCGCCGCGCTTGAACAGCGGCTCGCCAGAAGTGTCGAGATAGAGCGTGAACTGCGTGGCGTCGAGAAAGGCGTGGATGCGCACCTCCGGCGCACGCGTGTCCACATCGGGCCGGCTGCCGACTGCGCTCCTGAAGCGATCGCACACCGCGTCCTTGATACGCAGCGTGAGGAAGTCCAGACTCTTGAGCGGGCAACGCTGCGCAGTGAGGTAGACGCGGATGCTGCGTTCGACGTCGAACTGCCGCGGCCAGTCGAGTTCGTGGGTCGCGCGGTAGATGTCCTCTTCGTTGCGGTAAGGCACCGTGAAAAGGCGCAGCAGCACGCGCGTGGCTATGCGGCTTTCCAGGTTGGCGCGATAGATGACGCGCGTGTCGCCCTCGAAGGCAATACCTCCGGCGGTGGTCTGCA
>JAENXP010000515.1 GCA_016649475.1 Burkholderiales bacterium
TGCGCAATCGACGATCTTGTGTGAAACCCCGCACCGTCCCAGGCTTTATCTATAACCGTGTTTTGGGTACGGATGTGCTTTTCATCCGTACCCAAAACACGGTTGGCGCGCAGAGCGCGCAATGGTCGCTATTGGGATGCGATGGCAACGGAGACGTCGTAGAAACATGGGCTTAGGCAAAACCAGTCCGCCACCCGCGCTCAATCGCCGAAGCAGATCCCCATATCACGGCCGGTCTGCAGGATGTCCGAGTCCAGGGGGACGCCCTTCATCCGGCCGGCGACATCTGCGAGGGGGACGTAATTCACGTTGGGAAAGGCCAGCGCAACCATGACGCCCGAGTGGCCCTCGGACAGCGCGCGCACGGCAGCGGTGCCAAAACGCATGGCCGCGACTCGATCAAATGACGTCGGGCTGCCTCCGCGCAGAAGATGGCCCAGAACCACCAGCCGGGTATCTTTGTCGGTGCGCTCCTGCAGCGCCTTCGCCGTCCTTTCTCCGATTCCGCCCAAACGCTCGGCGTGGCCTATTTCGGCGGGCGCCTGGACCGCGCGATTGCCGCCGGCGGGTCCCGCGCCTTCTGCAACGACGATGAGAGAATACATGCGCCCCAGGCTATCGCGGCGGAGGATTTTCGCTACCACCTTGTCCAGGTCGAAGGGAATTTCCGGGATCAGCACAGCATGGGCGCCGCCTGCTATGCCGGCGTGCAGCGCGATCCAGCCCGCATAGCGCCCCATCACCTCCACCACCATCACGCGCTGGTGGCTTTCGGCGGTGCTGTGCAGGCGGTCCAGACACGCGGAGGCAAAGTCCACCGCCGTGTCGAAGCCGAAGGTGGTGAAGGTCTTGTCCAGATCGTTGTCTATAGTCTTGGGCACGCCGACCACGCGCAGGCCCTTCTGGTGCAGCGCATTGGCGATGGTGAGCGAGCCGTCACCTCCGACCGACACGAGTGCATCCAGTTCCTGTTTGGCGAAGAATTCCAGGATCTCGTCCGAACGATCCACCTCGCGTACGGTTCCGTCCGGCATCTTCACCGGGAACTGCAGGGGATTGCCCTTGTTGGTCGTCCCCAGGATGGTGCCGCCCAGGTGCCCGATCCCGCGCACCTTTTCCGGCGTGAGACGAAACACGCCGCCTTCGGGATAGCGCTCGTGGAAAAGTATCCCGTTGAATCCCTCGCGGATGCCGTAGCATTCCCAGCCGCGTCTGCTGGCGCTGATGACCACGGAGCGGATGACTGCGTTCAGGCCGGGGGCGTCGCCGCCGCCGGTGCAGATGGCAATGCGTCGGATGTGGCTGGACATTAGCTTTCCTCCGTTATGGGGCGAAGAGGAGGGTCGTGCCTGAGGGGCCGAACCCCGATTTTTTTTGCGGCGTTTCACCTGACGCCAATTCCGTCAGTCGCGCTTATTGTAGCTCAGTCAAGATGCGGTCGCGGATCTGCTCTACCGTGCCGGTGCCGGAAACCTTGCAATGCCGCGGTGCGCTCACGCCGCCCGAGGCCTCCCAATTCGTATAATATTCGATCAGCGGTTGCGTTTGCGCGTGGTACACATGCAGGCGTTCCTTGACGGTATCGGGGTGATCGTCCTGGCGCAGAATTAGCGCTTCGCCGGTAACATCGTCTTTGTTGGCGACTTTTGGCGGGTTGAATTTCACGTGATAGGTGCGCCCGGAGGCGGGGTGCACGCGCCGGCCGCCCATGCGCAGAATGATTTCCTCGTCCGGGACCGCGATCTCGATCACCCAATCGATGCGCAGGCCGGCATTCTTCATCGACTCTGCCTGCGCCAGCGTGCGCGGAAAACCGTCGAACAAAAAACCGCCGGCGCAATCGGGCTCCTCGATCCGGTGTTTCACCAGATCGAGGATGACTTCGTCCGGGACCAACTGGCCCGCATCCATGAGCTTCTTGGCCTTCAGGCCAAGATCGCTGCCGGCTTTGATCGCCGCGCGCAACATGTCGCCGGTGGAGATCTGCGGGATGCCGTATTTTCTCGTGATGAAACTCGCTTGCGTTCCCTTGCCTGCGCCCGGCGGTCCCAACAAGATGAATCGCATTTTAGGCTCCTCCTGATCTTAAAAACTGTCGAATCCGCGCCTTCGCCCTAGGCCGGATGACGCTCGCTCCCGAAGAACTGGCGCACGCGCTCCAGGTCTTCGGCGGTATCCACTCCCGCATGCGGAGCGTGCTGAGTTACCGCAACAGCAATTCGATGTCCATGCCAGAGCGCGCGCAATTGTTCCAGCGCCTCGAAATGCTCGAGCGCCGCCGGCTCCAGCCGGTTGTAAAGTTGAAGGTAGCGTGCGCGGTAGGCGTAGATACCAATGTGCCGGTAGCTTGGCAGGCCTGAGGGCAGTGCGCTTTGATTTACCGCAAAGCTATCCCGGGGCCAGGGAATCGGTGCCCGGCTGAAATAGAGTGCGTGGCCGCTGTGATCCAGCACGACCTTGACCACGTTGGGATCGAGCAGAGACTCGGCGTCGCTTATCGGATGACAGGCGGTGGCGATGCTTGCGTCGCCGTCTTCGGCCAGGGATCGCGCGACCTCGCCGATCAACTCAGGCTCGATCAGCGGTTCGTCGCCCTGCACGTTGACCACTATATCGTTGTCGGTGAGGCCCAGTTGCTGCGCCGCCTCGGCAATGCGGTCGGTGCCGGTAGCATGATCACTCCGGGTCATTATCGCCTGGTGACCGTGAAGATTCACCGCATCGAATATAGCCTGGTTGTCAGTTGCGACCCATACCGCGCGGGCACCGCTGGCGCGGGCGCGTTCGGCGACACGCACCACCATGGGTTTGCCGGCGATATCGGCCAGCGGCTTGGCGTGCAGGCGACTGGAAGCGTAGCGTGCGGGAATGACTACCAGGAAGGCGCCGGATCGGCTCATGATTGGACGGCGGGAA
>JAENXP010000012.1 GCA_016649475.1 Burkholderiales bacterium
ACCGGGCTCCATGCGAACCGCCACGCCCAGCCCAAAACCATAGCCGTCGCGGTGAGGCTCGACGTTGGCGACGCGGTTCACGATCTCCTTGCCAAGGTGATTGCTGGTCATCAGCCGCACCATAGCCGGGCTCAGGATCTGGTGGCCATCCAGGCTTCCGCCATTCATAAGCATCTGGCCAAAACGTACGTAGTCCCCAATAGTTCCCACCGAGCAGCCGCCACCACATTCGAAGTGCACTTCTTCCGCGGTGGTCTGGATGCGCTGCGGCTTCCCGGTTAGCGGGTTGAGCTTCAGTGGCTGCGCGACCCGATCACGCTTGTCGGCCGGTATGTGAAAGCCGGTATCCTTCATCCCCAGCGGTTCCCAAACAACCTCCGACAAATGCCCACCCAGAGTTTTTCCGCTGATCTTTTCGATCGTCGCTCCCAGCACGTCCATGGCTATGCTGTACTCAAAAATCGTTCCGGGTTGGTAAACGAGCGGCAGCTGCGTGACCTTCTGAATGAACTCGTCGGCCGAGGCCATCTTGGGCAGTGAACTTCCTGGCGGGTAGAGCTTACTCGCAGGGGAACCGGAGTCGGGTCGCCCTCCATAAGTAAGTCCCGCCGTGTGGCGGAACAGATCGTGCACGAAGATGGGGCGCTTTTGCGCTTCATAGCCTTCCGAGCCGTCGGCATTTCGCACCGCCACCTTCATCGAGGCGAAATCCGGGAAGTATTGCGACAAACGGCTCTGCAGCGGCAATCTGCCTTCCTGAGTAAGCGACAGAGCACCCACAGCGGTCATTATTTTGGTCATCGACGCGAGGCCGAAGATGGCGTCCAGTGGCATCGGCCTGCCCTGATCCTTGTCAAGGTAACCAAACGACTTGTAATAGACCAGTTTGCCGTCGCGGGCGACCGCCACAACCGCTCCGGGAACGCGGTTTTGCGCAATTTCCCGTTCGAAAAAGCGGTCGATCCGGGCCAAGCCTGTCTTAGAAAAACCGGCTTTTGCGGCCGCGGTCATCGGCAACGGAGTGCTTTGGGCCTGAACCGCAGGCGAAACCAAGGCGGTAACAACGGAAACCAGCGCAAGCAGGCTTGCAGAGTAGTTCATGCTTTTCCTTGTAGTGTTGGATGGAATGGAAAGCCGCAGGCGGGGTCGCCATGGCCGGCTGAATTTACTTCCGCGTGTATGAAAGGTCAATTCGTACTCAAACGTTCAGACATCCCGGACCGGTCGCCGTAACGATAAATCCCAATTGAATTTTTGTTATTCTGTGCACATCCCTAGTCACAGGCACACTACACGGCATCGACATTTCTGCTGATCCAGTTCGCGTCACAGAACATCGCCTTGCTGTGCTGTGCGCTTTTCGCGGGTGGAGCAACGTATGTCAGCCTCGTGGAACAGCCTGCGATTGTCGACGCCGGCGCGGAACTGACCGGCACCTACCTTGTGCTGGTGCGGAGCCGCCTCACCTATTTTCAGACTTTTTTTGCCACTGCTGGTGCGCTGGCCGGGATAACTGCAGGGGTAACGGGGAACGCTGCATTGTGGCTTGCCGGCGGACTAGTACTCGGTTTCGCAGTTATGTTTCAGCTTGCCGTGGTTCTTCCCCAGGCACGTCGCCTTTCACATGCAGAACTGAGGGCCGACCCGCATGCGGCATCCGGCATATTCAGCAAACTGGTCAAGTTGCACGCCATACAGAGTCTCGCCGGCCTTGCGGCGCTGTCGATGTTCCTCCTGCAAGTCTGGGCGCGGCCTATCGCGTTCCAGGCCGAACCGCAGCCATTTGATTTCAGTGGCCGCTCGGCGGACCGGGCATGGACTTTTTCGCCGCCGGATGGAGCACGACAAATCAAGTAGGGTAAGCCTGTATTGCAACGCATGGTGAATTAGTATCAAGTGTGGCGCATACTATTTGGTCCTGCGCGGCAGCCTGCCGCTTAGGCAACCCAGAGGCAGCCAAAGGCGCCAAGAAGAGCGCACTTGCCGGCAAGCACACTGGGTCGGTTCTGAATCTCAGAACAAGGAGAAACGGATATGAACGTGACCACTTCAGAAACCGGAACGCACAACGCGCTTTCGATCCTGGATTCTCCCCATCCGGTGCCAGTTGGTGCGAATAAGCATGCGCGCAAGCAGATCGACTCGACGGCCATACTGTACGCCCATGCGCTCGCGATCGAGCTCGAGGCGCAGACGCGTTACCGTGAACTCGCTGCCCACATGACCGACAGCGGCAATGACGCCGTGGCAGAACTTTTCGGTCGGCTTGCCGAGTTTGAGGGTGAGCACGCGTCTCGCCTGGCGAAGAAGTTTCAGCATTTGGAGGTCCCGCCCCTTGCGCCGGGAGAATACGCCTGGCTGGACAGCGGAGCGCCTGTTCCCGAAGCGCGGGCCTTCGTCTACAGAATGATGACGCCGCATATGGCGTTGGCAATTGCACTGAGCGCTGAAGAGCGAGCCAGGGCATTCTTTGAACGGGTAGGAACGGAAGCACGCGACGCGTCCATCCGAGAGTTGGCGGTCGAATTCGCGCGGGAGGAGGAAGCGCATATAGCCTGGGTGAGCGATGCAATTGCGCGTCAGCCGCAGCCATATCAGCCCTCCGAAGATCAGCCGGGCGATCCTGCCATAGAGCAGCAGAGGTAGCTTGCACGCCTGAAACGGCCGACAAGTGGAAGGTCGCGTCGAGTAGGCAAGCGGCAGCGGCATTCCAGTTAGACTCTGACCCTCAATGCTTCGAACCCGGGGGCGCTTCCTTCGGGTCGGGATTACTCCTTGTACAGCTCGCAATCAAAGCCGAAAAGCGGCCATCAGATTTCGGCAGCTCCCGGGGCCGACCTTGGCCATGTTTGTGCACTCGGCCAGAATCCGTCATCGAGGCGGCGACTTCAGCGCCGTGCGGAACGAGCGCCACGAGGCCTTCGACCGGCCATTCAAGGACGCCAAAGGCGTGCCCCGAATGGCACACTCAGCCCTTCGGCCATAGGCATATCAATGTAGCACTCTTGTGCTACTATGCAAACTTGCGCCGGAGTCAATCAATGTCCACGACCACTATTCGCCTGCCGCAGGATCTAAAAAAGCGCATCGCTCGGGCCGCAGAACGCGCTGGAAGCACTGCACACAGTTTCATCCTCGAAGCGATAGCCGAAAAAGCCGAACAGGAAGAGCGCCAGGGCGAGTTCCAAGATACCGCCGAGCGACGGTACGCTGAAATTCTGGCCTCTGGCAAGACAGTGCCGTGGAGCGAAATGCGTCGCTATCTTGAACGTCGGCTCGCAGGCAACAAGATTGCTCGACCAAAGCCGGGAACGCTCGCCCGCTAGTAATGTCGCGCATCGAACTTGCACCAGAGGTCGGAGATGATCTCGACCGCATCTTGAACCATCTCACTGAGCATGAGGCGGCGGACGCCAAGTCACACATTGAAGATATTTTTCGCGCGATCGACGTCCTGGAGCGAAATCCACTGATTGGTCGACCCGTCCGGGCCGGTCTAAGAGAACTTGTGATCGGACGGCACGCACGCGGTTATGTCGCATTGTATCGATACGTCACCGAACTTGACGCGGTTTTTGTACTTGTCATCCGCGGCCAGAAGGAGGCGGGCTACACAAGACTGTAGGTTTGAGCGGCCGCTTGCACGAGCCGAAATGGGCACCGACTAGCAGCCGTTCCTCGTCGCATCGCCGGCGTGCAGATTGCCAGGCGCCCCTCTCCGGCAACCAAAGCTCACTACAATACAAAACCCCCTATCGTAAGCAGCGAGAACCAGATCGGCGGGCAAGCACAGCAGGATCTATCTTACCGGGCCCGATTATTGGACGAGCAGCATCGAATTGCCGGGCTGCGAGTTCTTCGCCCGCCATCCGCGAACGCCGCCAACTTAAGCTCGGCCAGGGTATCACCTTGCCATCACCTGCCGGGTATGTTGGAATCACTGTTTAAACGCTGCAAAACAAGGCGCACAAGCGTCGCAATATTCACGGCAATCAAAAGAGGAGAACACCATGAAGTTCGCTTGGAAATTGGTTTCAATCGCAATTGGTGCGGTGCTCTGGCAATCCGCGTTCGCGGCGGACGTAACGCTGCGCTTTCACCAGTTCCTGCCGCCGCAGGCGACGATACCCTCGAAGGCCATCGTGCCCTGGGCGCAGAAGATCGAGAAGGAAAGCGGCGGGCGCATCAAAGTGCAGCACTTCCCCAGCATGCAGCTCGGCGGCAAACCGCCCGAATTGTTCGACCAGGCCAAGGACGGCGTGGCTGACATAGTCTGGACGGTGCTCGGCTATACCCCCGGCCGTTTCCCGAAATCCGAGGTGTTCGAACTGCCGTTCAGCAGCGGTCTGGCCGAACCGGCCTCGCGCGCTTTCCAGGAATACGTCGAAAAGAATGCGATGGACGAATTCAAGGACGTCAAGCTCATCGCGGTTCACGTACATGGCCCCGGCTTGTTTCACAGCAGGGACCCCATCACCAAGCTGGAGGATCTCAAGGGTATGAAGGTGCGCGGCGGTTCTCGCATCGTCAACATCATGCTTGGGCAACTCGGAGCAACGCCGGTCGGCATGCCGGTTCCGGCGGTCGGCGAGGCCCTGTCCAAAGGCGTGATCAACGCCACGACGATTCCCTGGGAAGTGGTGCCGGCCTTGAAGGTGCAGCAGATCGTCAAGAACCATACCGGGTTTGCCGGCGACAAAGGTCTGTACACCCAGACCTTCGGGATCGTGATGAACAAGGCCGCGTACGACAAACTGCCGGCCGATCTCAAGAAGGTGATCGACGACAATAGCGGCGCCGAGACAGCGGCCTTGTTCGGCCGCGCCATGGACGCCGGCGACAAACGCGGACTGGCGCTGGCGCAAAAGGCGGGCAACAAAATCTATATGCTCGACGCCGCGGAAACAAAGAAGTGGCGCGACGCAGCTGCGGGCGTGGATGACGCCTGGTTCAAGGAAGTTGCAGGCAAGGGCATCGACGGGCCCAAGCTCGCGGCCGAGGCCCGGGCACTGATCACCAAGTATTCCGGCAAATAGGAGGCCAGGCTTTTGACTTATAGAGCGGCGCGCGAAAGCCGCCGCGCCGCTCTGCCGCCTCCGCGACAATGAGCAAGATCATCTACGACACCAGCCGCTTCATGGCCTGGTTTGGCGGATTCGTGCTCTCCGGGCTGGCAGTTCTCAGCGTCGTCAGCATCACCGGGCGTGCCTTAAGCTTCGCCGTTCTGGGCCCGGTGCCAGGCGATTTCGAACTGGTCGAGGCCGGCACGGCGCTGGCCGTGTTCTGCTTTCTTCCGTGGTGTCACCTCAAGCGGCGCCACGCAGATGTCAGCCTGTTCTGGCTTGCCTATCCGGCACCATTGCGACACATGCTGTCGGTCGCGTCCGATGGCTTCATGCTGGCAGTCTGGCTGTTGCTGGTCTGGCGCATGGGTGTGGCCATGCTGGAGTACCGTGCAAACGACGAGGTCAGTTTCATCTTGCAGATGCCAGCATGGTGGGGTTATGCCGCATCGATGATCCCGGCCGTGCTTGGCTGCATCATCTATCTCTGGCGCTTGCTCGAATCGCTGGGTTTCGTCGCGGCGCACGAAGGCTTTGTTCCGGAACAAGGCGGCCATTGATGGATCAGCTCGCGCTGGCCGCCTGGTCGTTCCCGGTCCTGCTGGTTCTGATTTTTCTCCGGATTCCGATCGGGCTTTCGATGCTGCTGCTGGGCCTGGTGGGATCGTGGCTGGTCTATGGCAGCCTGCCGCCGGTATTGAACCAGATGAAAAACCTGGCCTACACCCAGTTCTCGAATCATTCCCTGTCGATCGTGCCGCTGTTCCTGCTGATGGGGCAGTTTGCCTCGCTCGGCGGCATGTCGCGGGATTTGTTCAAGGCAGCCGCAGCCTTCCTCGGGCATCGCAGGGGCGGTGTCGGAATGGCCGCCATCGGTGCGTGCGCCGGCTTTGGGTCGATATGCGGCTCCTCGCTCGCCACCGCGGCGACCATGGGCCAGGTGGCGCTGCCCGAATTGCGCCGCGCCGGATATTCCGGCGCCTTGTCGACCGGCGCCCTCGCGGCCGGCGGCACCCTGGGTATCCTGATCCCGCCGTCGATCGTGCTGGTGATTTACGCCATCCTGGCCGAGCAGAACATCGCCAAGATGTTCGCCGCCGCCATGATTCCAGGCGTGCTTGCCGCGCTGGGCTATATGGCCGTGATAGCCATATACGTGCGCGTGGCGCCGGATTCGGCCGGCCAGATTCCGGCGGTACCGTGGCCGGGGCGTCTTCGTGCGTTACACGCGGTTTGGCCGGTTATCGCGATTTTCGTCGTGGTCATCGGCGGCATCTATTCCGGCGTTTTTACCCCCACCGAGGGCGCGGCGGTAGGCGCCGTAGCTACCGGACTGCTGGCCTGGCGCAATGGCGGCCTTTCCGGAAAGGGAATCCTCAACGCCTTCGAAGCCACCGCCAGCGCCACGGGCATGGTGTTTCTGATCGTGCTCGGCGCCGCCGCCTACAACAATTTTCTGGCACTGTCGCAGCTTCCACAGGAACTCGCCCTGTGGGTCGGCACCCTCGGCCTCGGCCCCTACTCGATCCTGTGGGCGATCCTGATCTTCTATCTGGTCGCGGGCTGTGTGATGGATTCGCTTTCGATGATCCTGCTGACCATCCCGATTTTTTTTCCGATGATTTCGGGGCTGGACTTCGGCCTCTCGACCGAAAACACCGCGATCTGGTTTGGCATCCTGGTGCTGATCGTGGTCGAAGTCGGCCTCATTACGCCCCCGGTAGGCATGAACCTGTTCGTCATCCAGTCGATGGCGCCGGGCATTTCCATCCGCGACACCTATCGCGGTGTGTGGCCTTTTGTCTTCAGCGATTTTCTGCGCATTTGCATGCTGGTGGCGTTTCCCGCCATTACGCTGTTTATTCTGAGGTTCTGAAGCACCGACGCGCATTCGCGGTAGCGGAGTCTCTGGCCTCCTCTAGTCGCTGCGGGCGCCTGCAGTTGGGCCAGGTCCGGGCCCTGGCGGCCGGTCATTGTTTGGTGTCTATGATCGTTTTTGGCACGCGCCGAAGCACGGAGAGATCATTCACCGCCAGCGCTGCATTCAGGTAGTCCAGATTGCGCTTGATCGAAGCCCCGTACGGGCACTCGCCGCCGAAATGGATCCTGAAGAATCGTTCAGCACCGTCGTATTCGACCTGCATACGATGGCGCAACAGGCCGGTATAGAAACCAGGGGTTTTTTCCAGCAAAATTTTCGGATTCGGGTAGGGCAGCCCGGAAGCGCCCGCCAGGCCGAATGCGCGAAATTCGATGAAAAGAAAGTCTCGGCACTTCTCCAGGTAGGCGCGGTCCGCCAGCTGGCTCATGATATCCGCGGTACCAAGCAGGCTGGCAATGGCGCGATCCAGCAGCGGCGCGTCCGGCGGCATATGCCAGGCGAGGCAGGTGACCATGATGAGTTCGGCCTCCCCGGCCAGGTGGGCGAGCGACGTCCGGCTGAGGTAGTCGCGCATGAACTCGACCCCGCGCGCCTCGTGTGTCGGCGTCAGCTGGGCGCCTTGCAGATGTGCCTCGCCCGCGCGTCGCAGGAGCCCGATATCGTGGAAGAGAGCGAGCAGGACGCCTAGCAGTGCGTGCTCGCCGTCGATGTGTTCGGCCGCCTCCCGCGGCGTAGCCAGGGCCTGCCCGCGGATCAGGCGGGCCATGGCCAGCCCGCTGTCGAAAGCGTGGCGCAGATCGTGGTAGTGGGTATCGCAACGCAGCAAGCCGGGGTAGTCGCCGCGAAATGCCAGTGCCAGGTCCGCGATTCCCTGTTGCAGCAGCGGCAGGCCGTAACCATCGCCGAATCGGTCGCGCATGATTGCATCGATCGCCATCAGCACGGCGTCCGCATCCTGCAGATCCACCGTTTGCGTGGGATCGGAATGCAACTTCGGCGCCGGGAGTGGCAAGGTGCAAACCAGATCGTTGAGTCGAGCCATCATTTGCGTTTTTCCGGAAGCCAATTTAGCAGCAAATTACTCCGGCCATTGTCAAAGACTGTGAAATATGCAAAGAATTCACGCTACGGCGCGCTGGCGATAGGGAACTCGACCCGGTCGTCCGGATCGAGTTCTGAATGACTACTTATACCAGCGAATCTTTGTCGGCCTTGGCATTCAGCACGAAGGCATTTGCGCCTGTCTGGTGGTAGGTCGCGCCAAAGCCCTTGAGTATTTCCTTGGAGCCGGCATTTGGATCCCCCCAGCACTGGCAGGTAATCTTGTCGCACGCCCCGATGAGGGCGCCCAATGGCTCCTTGCCCTTCTCGTTGGCCAGGTGCGCCGCGAAGGCCTCATTGGTCGCGTAGATCTCGACCCATTGACTGACCTTATTCGACGGATAGTCCACGTGGTAGCAGATTACGCCGGGATGCTCGAGCATCACCTTGCACAGCTTCTCCTGGTTGGCCTTAAAGTCAGCCTCCTTGCCGCTCTTGATGTCCCATTGGATCTTCAGCATAAAAGCCATCGCGTCGCCCTCCTATTACTTGTGCGGACTTTCAGTATAGCCAAGATCCGATTCCCCGCCATACCGTGGCCGAGATACTGTTGCCGCGATAGCCCATCAGCGCCCGACTTTGGCGGCCATCATTCAATTCAATCTGGTTTGAGCAATACTTTTGCCGCGGCGGTCCTGCCGTGATGCAAATCGCTGAAGGCTGCCGGACCGTCGCCAAGACTGCGCTTTTCAACCCAGGCGAGATCGCCGAACACGCCCTGGCGCAACAGATTCACGGTAGCGCGCATGTCCGCCAGCGTGTAGATGAACGCGCCCATCAGGGTAATTTCCCCCAAGGTGAGTTTGCGCATATCGATCTCACTGGCCCAATCCTGCAGCCCGATATGCATGATGGCGCCGCCGGGTTTCACCGCGACGAAGGCAGCCTTGCGGGTCGCCGCCGCGCCCACGCAATCGAGCACCAGATCAAAGGAAGATTCGCCCAGTTCCTCCCTGGTGGTGTCCAGCACATCGCAACCGACGTGATTGCGTATCGACTGCGCCCGCTTGGGATTCAATTCGACCACCGCCAGTCGATTCACTCCGTAATGCCTTAGCAGTAGCGCGGCAAGCATCCCGATCGCCCCGCCACCCAGTATCAACACCCGGCCCTCCTGCAAAGGACGGTGCAAGGCCCGCTGCGACAGGTTGATCGCATGCAGCGCGGTAGCCGCCGGTTCGGTAAGCGCTGCCATATCGCTTGCGATGTCGCCAGGCAGTTTGATCAGCGAGGCTGCCGGAATGCTCATGTATTCGGCAAACGCGCCCGGCCGGGTCATGCCGACCATGGTTCGGTTGCTGCACAAATTGCTGCGACCTTGTGCGCAGTTGTCGCAGACACCACAGGTGGTCGAGGGATTGCCCGAAACCCGATCACCGACGGCTATCGAACCATCCCGGCTTTCAACGACTACACCGGCGAATTCATGGCCTAAAACCAGGCCGGGGTTCCGCCTGGGATCGTGGCCGTGATAGGCATGCATATCGCTGCCGCAAATGCCCGCTGCTTCGATCTTGATTATTACTTCGCCTTCAGCCATCTCGGGATAGGGGCGATCCTGAAGGCGGACTTCATTCGGTTGGGTATAGACGAGAGCGTGCATTTTTATCTCACTTGGCTGTATAGCCGCCATCAAGCATGATCGTTTGACCGGTGATATAGGCAGAAGCGTTGCTGGCAAGGAATACGGCGACGCCATGCAGGTCCGCCATCACCCCGTTGCGGCCTGTCGCCGTCTGCTCGGAATGTTTGAGCGCCAGGTTTTGATCGTTGAAAACAGCGGAAGTCAGCTGGGTAGGGAAAAAGCCGGGCCCGATGGCATTGCAGGTAATGCCGTGACGCGACCATTCCTGGGCGATGGCACGGGTGAGTTGCACAATGCCGCCCTTGGCTGCGCCATAGGGCGCGCTATTGGCAAAAGCGCGATAGCTTTGCAGCGAGGCGATATTGATAATGCGCCCCCAGCCACGTTGTTTCATGCCCGGCGCCAAAGCCTGCGTAAGAAAAAACGGTGCGCCCAAATGCATCAGCATTTGCGTATCCCAGGTTTGCGGCGTGATTTCCGCGAAAGGCTGGCGCAAATTGACACCGGCGCAGTTGACCAGGATGTCCACCGGTTCGCCGGAACTCCTGACCGCTTCGGCCAGCGTCTGTATTCCGTCGTGGCTCGCCAGGTCGGCGGCCATGGTTCGCGCGACCTCGATGCCGTCCGATTTCAAGTTGTCCGCAGTCTCGGACAGGCCCTTGCCGGTTGCCACCAGGATCAGCTTCGCGCCTGCTTTCCCCAGCGCGTAGGCGATGGCGGCGCCGATTCCGCGACTGCCCCCAGTAATCAGGGCCTGGCGGCCCTGCAGGCTGAACAGGGCCGTTACCTCGTTGCCGGCAATGGCATTCATCGCCTTGCCCTCACACTTCGACCGGAGTACCTACGTCGAACTGGCTCTTCGGATAGTATTTGCGCAATCGATCATCGGCCGTGCGCGCATGCCCTTCCATGCCTTCCAGTCGACTGATGCGCGCGGTCACCAATCCGATGTCGCGACTGGCCTCGCGGGTCATCCGTTGCCACGTCAATACCTTCATGAATTTGTGCACCGACAGACCGCCGGAATAGCGCGCCGCACCCATGGTCGGCAGCACATGATTGGGGCCGGCCGCCTTGTCGCCATACGCGACCGTCGTTTCCTCTCCGAGGAACAAAGAACCGTAACAAGTCAGATTCTTCAGCCACCAATCGAGATCCTTCGTATGCACTTCGAGATGCTCGCTGGCGTATTTGTCGGAAATTTCCACGACTTCCTCGCGCGTACTGCAAAGAATAACCTCTCCGTAGTCCCGCCAGGCCGAACCGGCGGCGTCCTTGGCGGTGGGTGGCAGCTTGTCTATCAGTTCCGGAACCAGGCGCATCACATCCTTGGCCAAGGCTTCGTTGGTGGTAAACAGCCAGGCAGGCGATTCGTGCCCGTGTTCGGCCTGCCCCGCAAGATCGCCGGCGACAATAACGGGATCTGCGCTTTCATCGGCAATCACCGCGACTTCCGAGGGGCCGGCGAACACATCGATGCCGACCTTTCCAAACAGCGCGCGTTTGGCTTCGGCAACGAACTTGTTGCCGGGGCCGACGATGACATCGGCCGGCTTTCCGGTAAACAACCCATAGGCCATGGTCGCAATCGCCTGCACGCCGCCGAGGGTCATGACGACGTCGGCTCCCGCCTTGTCGAACGCATACATCAGATAGGGATGCATCGGCCCGCCGCGAAACGGCCCGGAACAGGCGATGATGGTCTTCACCCCCGCCGCCTTGGCGGTCGCCACTCCCATGTAGGCCGACGCGATGTGCGCATAGCGGCCGGCGGGGGCGTAACAGCCGGCGACATTCACCGGCAGGACACGTTGTCCGGCGGTCACTCCGGGATGCAGTTCGGTCTCGAATTCCTTGAGCGATGCGCGCTGCGCGACTGCAAATCGATAAACCTGCTCGATCGCAAAGTCGATGTCTTTCTTGACCTGCGCGGAAACGGTTTTGGCGTTTTCCGCAAGTTGGGCTTTGGTAGCGACGAATTCGCCTTCCCATTTGTCGAGCTTTCTGGCGTATTCGCGAACGGCACCCTCGCCGTTCTTTTCTATTTCGGCCAGCATTTCGGTGACGACCTTTTGCGCGGTGGCCGTTTCGGTTTCGGGGGTTTTGCTGGCTTTCTTCAGATAGGTGATCATAAAGAAGACTCCAATCGGTCCGTAGTTGATAGAAACAAGCGTCGGCGCCCTGGGCAAAATTTCATTTATATGCCGCGGGCAACAGGAAGGTCGTCGTTGCAGGCACGAAGGCAATCAGCATCACCACCGCCAGCATCGAAATCATGAAGGGCACCGCGTGTTTGGCGATCTTCAGGATCGATTCGCCGGTGAGGCCGGAGACGACGAACAGGTTCAGGCCCAGTGGTGGCGTAATGAAGCCCACGCCGAGCGTGGTAATCATCATGATGCAGAACTGGATTTCGTTCATGCCGATTTGGTCGGCCAGGGGTTTGAGGATCGGCGCGAGTATCACGATGTTGGGCGTTGTTTCCATCACGCATCCTGCCGCCACCAGGATTCCGATCATCATCAGAATCAGCACATTTGGATCGCTGGAAAGGCTGGTAACCGTCTGCACAAAGCCCTGCGGCACGCCCATCGTCGCCAGCGCCTGCGCGAGCGGCAGCGAAAAGGCGATGATAGGCAGAATGACTCCGTTCACCTTGGCGGAACTCACCAGCATCGACGGAAAATCGCCGAGCCGGAGTGTTCCCACGATGAAGCCGATCATGATGGTTACGACGACGGCGGTGGCACCGGCCTCTGTCGGCGTCAGCTTGCCCGAAAAGATGCCGTAGAAAATCACCCCTGGAACGATGAAGGCGTACCAGCCTCGTTTCAGCGCCTGTCCTAGATTCGCCAGCCATTCCCGCATCGAGATCGCCGCACCGCTTTCGTAAGCATAGCGTCGATTGATGAAAGTGTTGGTGACGAATATGCCCGCGAGAATCAACAAGCCGGGAATCAGCGCAGCCTGGAACAGCGTGGAGGCGGAAATGCCCAGCACCAGGCCGATGATGATGTAGGCAATCGAAGGCGGAATCAGAATGCCGGTGCACGAACCGGCGGCCACCAGGGCACAGGCATATGCCCGCGGGTAACCCGACTCGACCAGCCGCTCGATGGTCATGCGCCCCACCGCTGCCGCGCCGGCCGCATCCGATCCGGATATGGCGCTGAACATGCCGCACACCAGCACGGTGGCCGAGCCGAATCCGCCGCGCGTCCAGCAGGTGAGCGCTTCTGCGACGTCGAGGAATTTGCGGCTGAGCCCGGTTCGCACCAGCACGTCGCCGGTCAGGATGAACAAAGGCACCGCCGTCAGGGCAAAAGCGTCGATGCCTTCGAACAGCGAGCCGCCCAGGAGCGAAAGCGGCAACACGCCGGACCAGAGCAACAACGCGATCGACGTAGCCCCGATCGCCGCCCAGATCGGCACGCCGAGCACGGTGAACGCCACGAAGACGAGCATCGGCCCGTAAAAACTCCAGCCCAGGGCAAGGGCCTGCGCTTCAGTACCTGGGTAAAGAGAATTCACGATAGGTCAACCCTATTCCACGGCGGCCGAATCAGTCGAACAGACGCTCGCCTTCGTACACGGGACGGCGATTCCAGAGGTCGGAGAGGTCTCGCCGGATCGATTGTTGCAGCCGGTAAAGGAGCAAACAGAAACCGACAGGTACCGCGCTCAGGAACCACACCATCGGCACGCGCAAGCCGTGCGATACCGAA
>JAENXP010000373.1 GCA_016649475.1 Burkholderiales bacterium
CGCGGTGATCAGCGCGTGCTCCAGCGCGCGGCGGCAGCCGCAGCCGGCCGCGGCGGCGTCGCGCATCAGCCTGGGCGCCACGTTCTTCACCAGGTTGCGCGCTTTTTCCGCGTTCGCGACCAGCACCTTGATGATCGCTTCAACCGTCACGTCGTCGTGGTTCGGGTGCCAGCAGTCGTAGTCGGTGACCATGGCCACGGTCGCGTAGCACATCTCGGCCTCGCGCGCGAGCTTGGCTTCGGGCATGTTGGTCATGCCGATGACATCGCAGTTCCAGCTGCGGTAGAGCTCTGATTCGGCCAGGCTGGAGAACTGCGGCCCCTCCATCACCAGATAGGTGCCGCCGCGCGCCACTTCGATGCCGGTTGCGCGCATCGCCGCCTCGAGGTGGTCGCCGAGGCGGCTGCACACCGGACGGGCCATGGAAACATGGGCGACCATGCCGGTACCGAAGAAGCTTTTCGTGCGCGCAAACGTGCGATCGATGAACTGGTCGACGATGACGAACATTCCCGGATGCAGGTGCTCGCGCAGCGAGCCCACGGCGCTGGCGGAAATGACGTCGGTCACGCCCAGGCGCTTGAGCGCATCGATGTTGGCGCGAAAGTTGATTTCCGACGGGGGTATCCTGTGTCCGCGCCCGTGCCGCGGCAGAAACACCATGGGCTGGCCTTCGAGTTCGCCGCACAGCATCTCATCCGAAGGCTCGCCGAAGGGCGAGGAGACTTTCTCCCAGCGCTTGCCGGCGAGGCCGTCGATGTCGTAGAGGCCGCTGCCGCCGATGATGCCCAGCACCTGCTTTGCCTGATTTGAACCCATCATTTCCCTTCTTTCGCGACGATTGATGCGATAAACAACGCTGGACCCGCAGACGGCGTGGCTGCGTTGCCGGAACCGGTAACTCCCTGCACTCCCACAACGCGTTTCACTCCTGCCTCCGGTAAGGCAGCACGATGCGAATCTCGAACCTGTCTCCCACCACCTCGGTGGCGAGGCTGGCCTCGACGTCGAAATGCAGGGCCAGGCGTTCGCGAATGTTGGCGAGCGCCATGCGGTTGCCGACGCGGTGCTGGTAATCGGGGTGATAGGGATTGCTGAGCAGCACGCGCACCTGATTTTTTTCCAGCGCGATGCAGATGCGCACCGTGCCCGGCTCCGTGCCCGGCTCGATCCCGTGAAAGATCGCGTTTTCCACCAGGGGCTGCAGCAGCAACTGCGGCACCAGCGCGTCCTGCGGCATGGTCGCAATGTCCCATTCGACGCGCAGCCGCTCTCCCAGGCGCAGCTGCTCCAGGTTGAGATACTGGCGGCACAGCGCCAATTCGTCCGCCAGCGTCGACAGGCGCCGATTATCCTGCATCAGCGCGCGAAACAATTCCGCCATGTCTTCCAGCGCTTCTTCGGCTCGCTTCGGTTCGCTGCGGATGAGGGAGAGCACGGCGTTGATGCTGTTGAACAGAAAATGCGGCCGGATGCGCGCCTGCAGCGCCTGCAGCCTTGCTTCGGTCAGCGCCGGCGAGTACGCGCGCCGGCGCCAGAAGAAGTAGGCCACGATAAATGCGGTCAGCAGTACACACAGCATCCAGGCCCGCGCCAGGGCAAAAGGCGTGACCGCCTCTCCCGCGACCCTGCCGGCATCGAGCACCAGCGCCGTCCACACGGCTTCCAGAAACATGACGACCGCGATTCCCCAGGCATAGGGCAGGCGCATGAGCCATTTGGACAGGACGTACAAGGCCACCAGCGACAGCAGCAGCACCGGTTCGAGCACGGCGGCGATTTCCGCAAACCGCGGCACGATCTGCGCGAAACCCCGCGACTGCATCAGCGCGGCGGCAAAGCCGCCGATATTGCCTAGCAGCAGGATGCGCACCGTGACCCCCAGATTGCGGAAATCCGGCAGGGAGTCAGCGGGGGCGTGTTGATCCATGCAATGAAGGGAAAAGATGTTGAAACACAGACTCAAGCAGCGCGCTCGCCGGCATGAATGCACCGGCCGTCTGGATTCTGAGCGCATTCCACCCGATGCGCAAGAACGCCCAAGCTTGGTGTTCCACCACGACTGCAGCAATCGGCAAGCCATGGTAAATCACGATTGAAGCGAGACAGTGTCGTCAACGTAGCGTCCGATTCTGCAGTACAGGCAATGGCTTCGCCATTTGACGCAACCCGCATGCCTCTTTGATTTCCGGCCCGTGCGATGCCGTGAATTTAACGGGCCAGGCCCATGCGGCACCTGAGCACCCCGGTTTAGCGGACCGTCCGGAACACCCCTGCCCTGCGCCGCAGCGACCCGGTACCGACTGGCCCGGATTGCGGCCCATCGGAATCGTCGGATGCATGCAAATCCGTTCCCGCAGTGCATCGTCCCGAACGCGGCCGGGGCGCCGCCATCGCCCGGTCGTGCGGCGTGGCGGGATCGCTCCGCTACACAATTCTCCCCCCATAAACGCACCAATATCGCCTGGTATTACCCCCAATCAGGTAGCGCCCGATACACACTTCACTTTACCCGGTACACAACCATCCGCATTTACGCAGATCGGCCCGACGGCTACATTTCCCAAAGACCTTATGAACCGTGTGGTTAAGGCTTCCGCGCGAAAAACTTGACCACCAGTGCAAAGAGCCGCAGCAGACGATAGCGGCACCTGGCCCAAATAGGAGGAGGTATGAGCGAACCGGAGCGGCGCGTCAGTCGTCGGACATTGTCTGGCAGGCGCATGGCTTGCGCCATCGCGGCGTGCCGCGGCCTGTGCGCCGCATTCGCCCTGCCGCGCGCTCGCCTGGAGGGCCTATGACTGACGAAAACTCGTTCATGGCAAAAAAATAGTTTTTCTTTTTTCACACACAAGCGGGAGGACAAGTTATGTCAACGCGAAGATTGTTGATCAGTTCGAATAGAAAATCCATGGTTGCGGCAGCAATCGGGGCCGTCGTGATGGGGGCCGGTGCACTGGCCCCGTTCGCAGCCCAGGCGAAACCCCTGCCGGGCGGGACGCTCGATCCAATGACGATTCCGAAATATGTCACCCCGCTGGTGATTCCGCCGGTGATGAAAAACAATGGCACAGCCAACCAGTACGACATCGCGGTGCGCCAGTTCAAGCAGCAGATCCTGCCTTTCCCCCTCCCGCCTACCACGGTGTGGAGCTACGGTCCGGCGGCCGATCCGACGCCTGCGCTCGCGCCAGACCCGAATAGCCAGTTCAACTATCCGGCCTACACGGTGGAAAACACCGTCAACACCGCGACCAAGGTGAACTGGATCAATGACCTGGTAGCCGATCCCGATGCCTGCAAAGCTAGCCTCAACCCCGGCACCGACCCGGCGTGTAACGCCCTGTCACACCTGCTACCGATCGACCGCTCGCTGCACTGGGCGAATCCCGAGGGGCTGACCTGTAAAAACGGAAAGACCAAGGACTGCCGTCCGGACCCCGTTGCGAATGGAACTTTACTACAGCAGCCCTATCTCGGCCCCGTGCCGCTCATCACCCACGTGCACGGCTCCCACGTAAGTCCGGAGAGCGACGGTTATCCGGAGGCCTGGTTTCTGCCGGCAGCGAACAATATCCCGGATGGCTATGCGACCGAGGGTACGCTGGTGAATCAGTACGCTACCTCGACCAACGTCCCCGGGTCGGGCGTGGCCAGCTTCAGCTACACCAACGACCAGCCGTCGACCACCCTCTGGTACCACGACCACACCCTGGGCATGACCCGCAGCAATGTCGATGCGGGTCCCGCGGGCTTCTGGCTGATCCGCGACGGCGGCACGAATGCGATTGGTCGCGAGACCGGTCTGAAGAACG
>JAENXP010000149.1 GCA_016649475.1 Burkholderiales bacterium
CAAGTAAGCGAGAAAAAGGGGAATTAGGTCTCACCCGGGGACCCCTGGGGTCCCCTAGGGGTCGGGTGGGCGTCGCGCGGGAGCGTAGGGGTCGGGTTGGCGTCGCGAGCGAACAAGGAGCAACTTGTACAACGGATACACGCCAAGCCGACCCCTACTCCCCTACGCCCCTACTCCTACAGATTTCAACCAGCTACCAAAGGATCAGCATGCCCCCCACCCTGCAGGCAGTACTTCGATTCCCAGGCTCTTCCATGGACCGCGGCTTGCCGCCGGGTCGGGGCTACCGGATTCTGGTGGGCTCGGCTATCGTCCTGGGCCTTACAGCAATTCTTTACGTAATGCTCAACGGCGAGCTGTTTCGCCCGATACGGGAAAGCATCGCGGACGGCAACTTGAGCGAATCGGTGCTGAAGCCGAGCCTGATATGGGCATCCATGGGCTTGTTGATGCTGGCTCTGCGCACCGTGCTCTGGTTCAGCTATCGGCCCTTCGACGCAGCCACGCGTGAATCGGCACCGACCATGACCGTGGTGATCCCGGCCTACAACGAAGGGCCGATGGTCGAACAGTCCATCAATTCGGTAGCCGCCGCACGCTACCCTCCCGGCAAGCTCGAGATCCTGGTCGTCGACGACGGCAGCACCGACGACACCTGGACTTACATCCAGCGCGCTGCGGCGCGCCACCCGGGCCTGGTCACCGCGGTAAAACTCGAGCGCAACCAGGGCAAGCGCGTGGCGCTCGCGACCGGATTCCGCGCGGCGCGCGGCGCAATCCTGGTCACCATCGATTCGGACAGCGTAATCGAGGCCGGCGCGCTGCTCGCGATGGCGGGCCCCTTCCGCGACCCGCGCGTGGGTGCGGTCGCGGGAAAGGTCGCCGCGCTGAATCGCGACGCGGGATTCATTCCGCGGATGCTGCACGTGCGCTTCGTCCTTTCGTTCGATTTCCTGCGCAGCGTGCAGTCCACTTACCGCACCGTGTATTGCTGTCCGGGTGCGCTGGCCGCGTATCGCGCAAGCGTCGTGCACGAGCTCCTGGAGCCCTGGCTGGAGCAGCGCTTTCTCGGCGTGCGCTGCACCTACGGCGAGGATCGCGCGCTGACCAACGACATCCTGGATCGCGGCTACGACGCGGTGTACCAGGGCAGTGCCGTCGTGCATACCCTGGTTCCGGACACCTATGCCAAGCTGTGCAAAATGTACCTGCGCTGGGACCGCAGCTATATACGCGAAGAAATCCGCTTCGCCCGCATCGTGTGGAAGCGCCCGCTGGTGCCCATGCTGCTCGCAGTGTTCGAAAAGCTGATCACCAATCTGCGCTTTCCCATGGCCTGGACCGCAACCGCCCTGCTCGCGGTGATCGCCGTATCCGACCCGCTGGTGCTGGCGCGCGTGCTGCTTGCCATCGGCGCGGGCGCGAGCTTCTACATGCTCTACTACGTCTACACCGAAAGGTCCATGCGCTTCGTGCACGGAATTTTCTACGCCTACTTCGCCTTCTTCGCGCTTTGGTGGATTTTTCCCTACGCGCTCATGACCGTGCGTTCGCGCTCGTGGATGACACGCTGAACCCGGCCGTCATGTCCGATCAGCCGATCAGCCGATCAGCCGATCAGCCGATCAACCGGTCTGCGGCGTGCGCAGCGCGCCGCGCAGCCCCAGCGTCAGCGGCAGCACCAGCAGCACCACCGCCGCGATGACGCCTAAAGTGCGCGGCACGCCGATGGCATCGCCGATCAGGCCGTAGAGCATGGGTGACACGGCGCCGGAACCGATGGTGAGCGTGTAGAAAATGCCGAACGCGCGCGCCCGGCGCGCGCCCGGGACGATTTCCGCCATCGTGCCGTAGGTCACCGACGAGGTGCCGTTCAGCGCGATGCCGAGCAGCGGCAGCAGCAGCATCGACGCCTCCAGCGACAGCGGCAGCAGCGCGACGATGCCGGCGGCAGTGGCGACCTCGGTCAGGATGGTGGTGCGCAGCACGCCGGCGCGCGCCGCGATCAGGCCGCAGATGAATTTCCCCGCGGCGCCGCCGGCAAACGTAAGGCTCAGCGCGAAGCCGGTCTGCGTGACCGATGCGCCTTTCGCAATCAGCGCGAACGGCAACAGCGTCAGAAAACCCATGCGCGTGGCGCTGTCGATGACGCCGATCGCCGACAGCGAGACGAATCCCAGGTTCATCAGTGCGCCCGGCGCGTTTGCAGCGCTGCCCGGCGCGGGCGCTTCGGCCACCGCCTGATGCAGCGTGCGCGGCACGGCAAACCAGATCGCCAGCGCCGCTGCCAGACCGAGCACGCCCATCAACGAGGTCACCACATGCCAGTCGAGCACGGCGAGCAGCGCCGCGCATAGCGCCGGCAGCAGCACCTTGCCCACGTCGCCGGAAAAATTGTAGGTGCCCAGGGCGGCGCGCAGCGGCGCGCCCTCGAACGCGCGCGAAGTCAGCGTCGAGGCCAGCGGATGCTGCACGCTCGCCCCCGCACCGCTCAGCGCGAGGCATAGCGCGAGCCCGAGAAATCCCCCGGTCCAGCCCGAGAATATGAACCCAGCCGCCGCAACCAGCGTGCCCAGTGCAAGCAGCGCGCGCTCCCCGACGCGCTCGGCGAGCAGGCTCGCCGGCACCTGCAATACCGCCATCGAACCGGAGTACAGCGTCTTCAGCATTCCGACCTGCACGAACGACAGCCCGAACGCCGCCTGCCACACCGGGAACAAAACGTAGAGCAGATCGGAGAAACCGTCGTGCAGCGCATGCGCACCGCAGCATGCGGCGAGCGTGCGCCGGCTGCGCGGAGACGCGGGCGGGACCGGCGCGGCCAATGTGTCGGAGCTCATGCGATAGTTCCAGTTCGGCGATACTGCGGCTAACGATAACCGACGATGAGGCGCGCAGCTACGAGAGTATCTCCGCCTCGATCAGCGGCAGTCAATCAGGATACTGCGAAAAGTCCGGTTAGCAACTTTCAGCCCGCGAACCATAGCCGTGATTCAAGCGTAGACTAACTCATGATGCAGCAGCGCTTGACTCGACTACCGGGAGAATGGCTATGAGCGAAGATCAGCCCCAACCCTATAAAGCGAAGAAGATTTCGGTCATCGCCAAGGGCGCAGACGTGCTGGTGCGCGAATACGAGCTCGGTCCCGGAGAATTCGTCCCCTGGCACCATCACACTGCGGTTACCGATCACTTCTACTGCCTGGAGGGGACGGTGCTGATCGAAACACGCGCGCCCGCCGCACGCCGAGAGCTGAGTCCGGGCGAGTCCGTCACCGTGACTCCGCCGACGGCGCACCATGTATCCGGCGCGTCCGGCAGCCCCTGCCGCTTCCTGCTGATACAGGGAGTGGGCCGATATGATTTCGTCAAAGAGGAATAATAACCATGGCTAAAATCGCGGCAAAAATTCAACCCGACCCCCACGCTCCTCACACTCACGGCGCACCGAGTGCCAGTTACAGCATCACCTTGCGCGTCCAGCTGAAAAACCGCGTCGGCATGCTCGGCAAGATCGCCTCCACCATCGGCTCGATCGGCGGTGACATCGGCGCCGTCGACCTGGTTTCTGCCACCAAGGAAGGGACGGTGCGCGATCTTA
The DNA here is from genome assembly GCA_016649475.1 of Burkholderiales bacterium. Lineage (GTDB taxonomy): Bacteria > Pseudomonadota > Gammaproteobacteria > Burkholderiales > SG8-39 > 2-12-FULL-64-23. Next base: position 3,602 of record JAENXP010000149.1, read on the forward strand.
CCGTCGATGTGGGCGACACCCGGCACGGCCAGCAGGTGATCGAGGCCGTGAAGAAACTCCAGGGCGTGCGCGTCCTCAACGTATCGGACCGCACCTTCCTGATGCACCTCGGCGGTAAGATTCAGATCACGAGCAAGATACCGCTGCGCACCCGCGCTGACCTTTCCATGGCCTATACGCCGGGCGTGGCCCGCGTGTGCATGGCCATTGCCGAAGACAAGTCGAGAGCGCAGATCCTGACCATCAGGAAGAACTGCATTGCGGTGGTGACCGACGGCACGGCGGTACTTGGACTGGGGGACATCGGCCCGGAAGCGGCGATGCCGGTGATGGAGGGGAAGGCGGTGTTGTTCAAGGAATTCGGCGGCGTGGATGCCTTTCCCATCTGCCTCGCCACCAAGGACACCGAAGAAATCATCCGCACGGTGATCGCGCTGGCGCCGACCTTCGGCGGCTTCAACCTCGAGGATATCTCGGCGCCGCGCTGCTTCGAAATCGAGGAACGCCTCAAGGCGGCCCTGGACGTCCCCGTGTTCCACGACGACCAGCACGGCACCGCCGTGGTGGTGCTGGCGGCGTTGATCAACGCGCTCAGGATCGTGAGGAAGAAAATGGCCAATCTGAAGGTAGTGGTCAACGGCATCGGCGCCGCCGGGGTCGCCTGCAGCAAGATGCTGCTCGCCGCCGGCGTAACCAATATCGTCGGCTGCGACCGCACCGGCGCAGTCTACAAGGGACGCAAGGAGAACATGAACGAGGCCAAGCAGTGGTTCGCCGCGCACACCAATCGCGCAAAATTCAAGGGAACCGTGCTGCAGGCGATGCAGGGGGCAGATCTGTTGCTGGGACTGTCCGCCCCGGGAACCATCACGCGTGCGGCGGTGCAGAGCATGGCCAAGGATGCCATGGTGTTCGCCCTGGCCAACCCGACCCCGGAGATCATGCCCGAGGACATTCAGGACTGCGCGCGGATCATAGCCACGGGCCGCAGCGACTATCCGAACCAGATCAACAATGTGCTGTGCTTTCCGGGAATCTTCCGCGGCGCCCTGGACTGCCGCGCCACCTGCATCAACGAGGAAATGAAACTCGCCGCGGCGCAGGCCATCGCCAGCGTGGTGGGCAAGCACGAGTTGTCTGAGGACTACATCATCCCCAGCGTGTTCAACCGCAAGGTGGCGCAGGTCGTGGCCAAGGCAGTCGCGCATGCGGCCCATGCGAGCGGCGTCGCGCGCAAGCGCCGCACCCACCTGAACCTCTACCACGCCTAGGCGCGCATCCAGATCAACCATTCTCCGTACGAAAGGGGCTCGCAATTGAAACCGATCAAGGCGTATCGAAATCCGGACTTCATCCACGGCAAGGAGGCGCGCTCGCTGCGCATCCTGGCTGAGTACCTCGAACCGAAAAGCCGCCTCGAGGCAGAAGGCGTGGAGGACACCATCGTGTTTTTCGGGTCGGCGCGGATCGCGCACGGCTCGCCCTGGTACGAGGCGGCGCGCCTGCTCGCTTTTCGCCTGACGCAATGGTCCAAGGGGCTGGATGCGGCGGCGCAGCGCCGCTTCGTCGTCTGCACCGGCGGCGGACCGGGCATCATGGAGGCGGCAAACCGCGGTGCCTCCGAGGCGCGCGGCCGCAACGTCGGCCTGTCGATCTCGCTGCCGCGCGAGGAAGGCGGCAACGAGCACGTGACGCGCGAACTCTCGTTCCATTTCCACTATTTCTTCATGCGCAAGTTCTGGCTCGCCTACATGGCCAAGGCGGTGATCGTGTTCCCGGGCGGCTACGGCACACTGGATGAACTGTTCGAGATACTGACCCTGGTGCAGACGAAGCGCATGACCAAGCGCATGCCGATCGTACTGTTCGGCACGGAGTACTGGCGCGAGGTGATCAACTTCGACGCGCTGGTGCGCCACGGCACCATCGACGCCGCGGACGTGAACCTGGTGCACCGCACGGACTCGGTGGACGACGCCTACGACTGGCTGCTACTTCAGCTCACTGAGCAGGCGCTCGGGAAACCCGGCCCCATGCTTTAACCAGGTACTGATTTCGCTCCCATTTCATGGCCTGGGCGGTGGCGTTTGCGCCGCCACGGCAGGGCTGAGTCGTAGCGGCCCGCCGCCACCGAGCAGCAGCAGTCCCGATACCGCGGCAAGCAGGCCCGCAGCCGCATACGCGCTCGCGTAGGCGCCGCTCGCCGCGATGGCCAGGGAGAAGGCCAGAGGCATCACCATCACGCCGGCGAACATCGTACCGGCGCCCAGGCCGGTGGCTTCGGTGCGCCGCGTGCCGCCCAGCCGCGCCCACTCCGCATAGGCGATGCCGGTGAATCCGCTCGCCGTGGCGCCGGCAGCCGCGCACACCAGCAGCACCAGCGGCGGCGGCCATTGCGGCGCAAAGCGCCCGGCGAGGATCGCCGCCCCGCACATGATCACGCCCTGGGCGGCGAGGAGCGCTCGTGCGGAGCGCAAGCGATCTGCGAGCCATCCCCAGATCGGCCGGCTCACCACGCCGGCCACCTGGTACACCGCGAGCGCCCGGCCGGCGGCGATCAGGTCGAACCCCGCACGGCTGGTGAGGTGCACCGTCATGAACGAGATGAAGCACAGCTGCAGCCCGGAATAAACGAAACTCGCAAACGCCAGCCGGCGCATGGCAGCGCTTTCGAGCAACAGCAGCAGCGGCGCGATCAGGCGCCG
>JAENXP010000729.1 GCA_016649475.1 Burkholderiales bacterium
AATAGACCATGAAAACAAACAGAATCGCCGTTATCGCCGGTGACGGCGTCGGCAAGGAAGTGATGCCCGAGGGGGTGCGCGCGCTCGAAGCCGCGGCGCGCAAGTTCGGGCTCTCGCTCGCCTTCGATCATTTCGATTGGAGCTGCGACAATTACGACAAGCACGGCTGGTGGATGCCGCCGGACTGGAAGGAGCAGATCGGCAAGCACGACTGCATTTTCTTCGGCGCCACGGGCTGGCCGGCAAAGGTTTTGGACCATGTCTCGCTGTGGGATTCGCTGATCAAGTTCCGGCGCGAATTTGACCAGTACGTGAACCTGCGCCCGGTGCGACTGATGCCCGGCGTTACCTGTCCGCTCGCCGGGCGCAAAGTAGGCGACATCGATTATTACGTCGTGCGCGAAAATACCGAAGGCGAATACTCCTCCATGGGCGGGCGCCTCTACGAGGGCACCGAGCGCGAGATGGCGCAGCAGATATCGACCTTCAGCCGCAAGGGCGTGGACCGCATCATGAAGTTCGCGTTCGAACTGGCCATGACGCGGCCGCGCAAGGAAATCACCTCGGCCACCAAGTCGAACGGCATCTCCATCACCATGCCCTATTGGGACGAACGCTTCGCCGCCATGGCGAAGAATTATCCGAAAGTGAAAACCAGCCAATACCATATCGACGGGCTCACCATCCAGATGGTGCTCAATCCACAGCGCTTCGACGTGATCGTGGGCTCCAACCTGTTCGGCGATATCCTGTCCGACCTCGGTCCGGCAACCTCCGGCACCATCGGCATTGCGCCCTCGGGCAACATCAATCCGGAGCGCGCCTTTCCCTCGTTATTCGAGCCGGTGCACGGCTCGGCGCCGGACATCTACGGCAAGAAGATCGCCAACCCCATCGGCCAGATCTGGTCGGGCGTGATGCTGCTCGAACATCTGGGCCACGCCGAGGCCAGCGCGGCGGTCATGCGCGCGATCGAGAAAGTGCTTCTGGACGGTCCGCACACGCCGGACCTGGGCGGCAAGGCCAGCACCGAGGACGTAGGCAAGGCAATCGCCTCGCTAATCTGACAACGAAACTGACCAACCCGAGAACGGAACGCAGATGAAACAATACAAGATAGCGGCCATCCCCGGCGACGGCATCGGCAAGGAAGTCATTGCCGAAGGCGTCAAAGTGCTGAACACGCTTGCGCGGCAGTCGCAACGCTTCAAGTTCAGTTTCAGGCAGTTTCCCTGGAGCAGCGACTATTACCTGAAGCACGGCTATTACATTCCCGCCGGCGGCCTGGAGCAACTGAAGAAGTTCGACGCCATATTCTTCGGGGCCGTGGGCAGCCCCAAGGTGCCCGACCATATCTCGCTGTGGGGACTGCGCCTGCCGATCTGCCAGGGCTTCGACCAGTACGCCAAAGTGCGCCCGGCGCGTGTGCTCCCCGGTGTGCAAAGCCCGCTGCGCGACGGCAAGGGCATAGACTGGGTGATCATCCGCGAAAACACCGAGGGCGAATATTCCGGCTCGGGTGGACGCGTGCACCAGGGTCTGCCCGCGGAAATCGCTACCGAGACTTCGGTGTTCACCCGTACCGGCGTGGAGCGCATCCACCGCTTTGCCTTCGAACTGGCGGCAAAGCGAACGCGCAGGAATCTGACGCTGGTGACCAAGTCCAATGCACAGCGCCACGGCATGGTGCTGTGGGATCAAATCTTCTACGAGGTGGCAAAAGACTTTCCGCAGGTGAAGACGCAGCGCATCCTGGTCGACGCGGTAACTACCGTAATGACCCTGAAGCCGGGAACGCTGGACGTGATCGTAGCGTCCAACCTGCACGCCGACATCCTCTCCGATCTGGCCGCCGCGCTCTCGGGCAGCCTGGGCATCGCACCCACCGCGAATCTGAATCCCCAACGCAAATTCCCGTCGATGTTCGAACCGATC
>JAENXP010000648.1 GCA_016649475.1 Burkholderiales bacterium
ACCGTGCCGCGCAAGGTACAGCGTAGTCACCGCTGTATCGTCGGACGCCGATGAGTTTTCCACTTGTGCACCTGGCGTGGCGATGGCGAATTCAATCCGCCGGGGAACCCTGGATCCGCCGGCCGGCGCGGGCGGGATGAGCCCGGGTCGCGCCCGGGACGCATCTGGCAATCAGCTTCATTCGGGCTTCTCCCCTACATGGCAAACCGCCGCCATTTCGAACGGCCTTATCGGTTGGCTACGGGGCAATCTACATCAGTCCCAGGAGCACTGCAACTTTCAAGGAGCCTTTGCAGAATGAACGCAATCGCATCGAATCTGAGAGAGTGCGACCGATTGCGGAGGGTCACCAAGCGTGGTGACGACAGCCGTGGATGCGCACTATCGCGGTCGCCGCCAGTCGATCACCCAACCGTGCTCGTCGGCACCTGCCTCCCAACCGCTGGCTTCGCCCAGGCCAGGCACGGCCACCAGCACGTCGCCGCAATAGACTAAGGGCAGGCGCTCGCGCTCCCACGGCGGCAGGCGCTCCTCCTGCAACAGATTTTTCAGGCTGCGCGTAGACCCCTTGGCGCGCAAGCGCAGTTTCTCGCCCCCCTGCCGCAGCCTCAGGCTCAGACCCTGTTCGCGCACGCGCGCGCAGGCGATGCCTGCGCCCAGGCTGCGTTTGAAGCGCAAGGTCCCGCCCAACTCGGGCAAAGCCCATACGCGCCTGCCGTCCCAGTCGAGCCGCAATTCCGCGGGCGGATCCGCAAGCGCCGCCAGCAGATAGGCGCTTCCGCCGTAGCGCCGCAGCTCTGTGCTTCCCAGCGTGACGCGCACGGCCGCGTCGTCGCCCGCTTCGAACAACTGGCGCAGACCTTCCTGCAGTCGGTCCGCTTCCGGCGCTGCACCGCCTTGGCGCTGCAGCATCCAGCGCAGCAGATTCTTCGCCCGGGCGATGCCGAGCCGCCGCAACTGCGCCACCACCAGCGTGTTCCCCTTGGTCGCGCGCTTCGCATCGTCCCGGGCCAACTGATCCAGAATCAGGCTCGCCTCCGCCAGATGGCCGGCGGCGCGCGCCAGCGTCGTGCGATATGCGGGAAACGCCTGCGCGATCACTGGCAGCACCCGGTGCCGCAGGAAATTGCGGTCGTAGCGCGTGTCGGCGTTGCTCTCGTCTTCAACCCACTTCAGCTTGTTGTCACGCGCGTAGGCCTCGAGTTGATTGCGCGTAAGCGCGAGCATCGGGCGCAGAATCGCAGGCGCCTTCGCTCCCTGGTCGTGGTTGCCGCGTTCCTGCGCGCGCATCACTGGCATCGCCGCACCGCCCTTCACTCCGGCGCCGCGCAGCAACTGCAACAACAGGGTTTCGGCCTGATCGTCGAGGTGCTGCGCAAGCACGATGAAATCCGCGTGCTTCTGTTTGGCGTAGATCTCGTAGCGGACGCGGCGCGCGGCAGCCTCCAGACCCTCGGCGCGATAGGGCTCGACATCCACTTCATGCACCGCCAGCGCGATTCCGCGCCGTTTGCAGCAGCGCGCGCAAAACGCGGCCCAGCGGCGCGCGTTCGGGCTGATGTTATGGTTGACGTGCACGCAGGCAAGGCGAAAGTCCAGCGGACCGGCGAGGCGGCGCAGCACCTCCAGCAGCACTATCGAGTCCAGGCCACCGGACAAACCCAGCACCAGCCTGGCTCCGGGCGAGAGCAAGGGCCCGAGCGCTGCGCCTACCGTGGCTTCGACACTGTCGAAGCTAACCGGTTTCGACTTCCTTGAACTTGCCATATTTCATCAGTCGGTCGAAGCGCGCCTCGATCAACTCGTCCACGCCCTTGTTCGAGTATGAGCGCAGCGCGTCCTGCAAGGCCTTCTTCAGATTCTGCGCCATGGCTGCGTGGTCGCGGTGGGCGCCGCCCGTGGGTTCGTTGATGATCTTGTCTATCAGCCCCAGCGTCTTCAGCCGGCTGGCGGTGATGCCCAGCGTTTCAGCCGCCTCGGGTGCCTTGTCGGCGCTTTTCCACAGGATGGAGGCACACCCCTCGGGCGAGATCACAGAATAGATAGCGTACTGCAGCATCATCACGATATCGCCGACAGCCAGTGCGAGCGCGCCGCCCGAGCCGCCCTCGCCGATGACGGTGCAGATCACGGGCACCCTCAGTTCCGCCATGACGTAGAGGCTGCGGCCGATCGCCTCGGACTGGCCGCGCTCCTCGGCGCCGATGCCGGGGTAGGC
>JAENXP010000437.1 GCA_016649475.1 Burkholderiales bacterium
AGCATGATTCCGGGTTCCAGGCGCGACGCGAATTCGGCCACGGGCAGAGTCACCGGGGAGCTCGCGCCGGCCTCGAAGTAGAGCAGCTCGGTGTCGCTAGCACGTACCAGCAGCGCGGGCCTGGATTGCGGCGGTTCCTGCGCTGCGGCTTCGGGTGTCTGAGGCACCGTCGGCATGGCAGTCGTCGCGGACGCCGGCTTCAGGAACATCAGGCAGGGCAGCGGCAGCGACGCGAGGTCCGTCGCGCTGACGGTCTTTTCGCCGACCTTGAAGTCCAGCGCCTTGGCGGCGCCGAGGAGCGCCGCGCGATCGTAGGGCGGCGGAAATTGCTGCTGCAGCAGCGCGGGTGCAAAAGGAATGCGGTTCAGCTGGCAAAGGCTGCCCAAGACCCAGATGAAATCCTGCCCCGACAGGCTCCCTGACTCCGCCATGCATTCGTCCTCCCGTCCCTTACCGGCCTGTGCCGCTCACTCAAGTAGGGTGCCGCTGCTAGACGTTTCGTGCGGATTGCGTGCGGAATGACGGTCTTGGACCGGCAACCCCGCTGCCATGCACTCCTGTCGAGCGTTTAGGCCGGTAGCTTTGCGCGGCCACCTTTCGGCGGCTTTGCCTTTCGCAAAATATTAGGCGCTCCTGCTTAACGGATGTCAATAGCACGGAGTTGACAAGAGTTGACAAGAGCCACAGAACAACGCGTGCAGCGTACTTCCCCGGCATCGAGCGCGACCGTATCGACACTGGCCCGGACCTGCATTAGTCTTGCGGGGTACGCCCGCCTTCGCCGGGCGAGGAGGAGGAAACCATGGCCAAGGGACGCTGCCTGTGCGGTGCGCTGAACTACGAACTGGACGGCCCGTTCAGCGCGATGATGCACTGCCACTGCTCGATGTGCCGCAAGCAGCACGGAACAGGCTTTGCGACCTTCGTCATGGCGCCGGTAGCCGGCTTTCGCTGGGTCTCGGGTGAAGACCGGCTGCTGCGCTATCAATCCTCGCCCAGGGGGATGCGCAGTTTCTGCACGGTGTGCGGCTCGGCGGGACCGGCAGTCATGCCCGAATACGGCATCGCCGCCGCGCCCGCGGCGAGCCTGGAAGGCGATCTCGGCATCAAGCCGCAGTGCCATATCTTTGTCGGCTCCAAGGCACCCTGGGACGCCATTACCGACGCCCTGCCCCGGAACGAGGCCTACCCGCCCGGATTCAATGCCGAAGGCGTGCACCGCACCGCGGTGACGCCACGCGCGGGGGTCACCGAGGGCAGCTGCCTGTGCGGCGAGGTCGGTTTTGAGATCACCGGCACGCCGATGCGCATGATGAACTGCCACTGCAGCCGCTGCCGATTGGGCCGCGCCGCGGCGCACGCGACGAACGTCTTTTACAAGCTCGATCAGTTCCACTGGGTGCGCGGCGCCTCGCTCGTGACCGAGTACAAGGTACCCGACGCGCGCTTTCACACCATGGCTTTCTGCTCGCGCTGTGGCGGCAAGGTTCCCAGGCCGTCACCCGAGCGTGGAATCGTCACCGTTCCCGCGGGGTCGCTCGACACCGACCCGGGCATAAGCGCGCAGGCGCATATTTTCGTCGCGGACAAGGCGCCCTGGTTCGACATCACCGGGCCGACGCCCCAGTTCGACGCAATGCCGCCGGCATAGGAAAATTGGGGTCAGACCCCCAACGATCGCGGCTAAGGGGTCAGACCCCTCAGTTTCCTAAAGCTAGCCTTGATTTGCTTACTCAACTGAGGGGTCTGACCCCTTGGCAACTGGGGGCTGCCCTTCCGCGGCCCCCTCCGCGGCGCGGGGTATTGGCGGAAAGGAAAGCAAATATATGAGCGCGAAAATGAAATACACAGACGAACTGCTGGGAAACCCAAAGGTCATTCCTGATTTTCTTCCGCGACCTGAGGATCTCGTGTTTCGGGACGACGATGTCAAAGTTACGATCGCTTTGAGCAGGCGTAGCGTAGCGTTTTTCAAGACTGAGGCGCGAAAGCACAATACCCAGTATCAGCGCATGATTCGCCGGCTGCTCGACGCATACGCCGAGCATCACGCGCAAGCTCCGACCTCACGATCAAAACAGATGCGCGTAAAGACCGAGCGCGTCGGTTAGCGGCTAAGGGGGCCCGGCTAAGGGGTCTGACCGCTTAGCAACCCGACCCCTTAGCACCGAGGGGTCAGACCCCTTACCTTACGCTCGCCTCAGCCAGCAACGATCGGGGTCAGAGCCCTCAGCCGCGCAAATGAATCAGGGCGTAGGGCAGGAGGCTGAGGGGTCTGACCCCTTGGCATAGCAACCCGACCCCTTAGCACCGGGCAGGAGGCTGAGGGGTCTGACCCCTTACCTTACACTCGCCTCAGCCAGCGCCGGACGTCTCGTCCTCGAGCTTGAGCCAGACGCACTTGCCTTTGCTCTGCGCCTGGATGCCTAGCAGCACTTCGGTGTGCTCGGCCATTTCCTCTGCGCTGGCGGCGAGCACCGCCAGCCTGGGGCGCTCGACCGGTAGGCCATCGGCCGATACTGCAGCCGCCGGTGCCTCGTCGAGCTCCATCACCAGGCTTTCCTGGCCACGGGTCATGGCGAGGTAGACCTCGGCCAGCAGTTCGGCGTCGAGCAGCGCGCCGTGCAGGGTGCGGTGGGTGTTGTTGACGCCGTAGCGTTCGCACAGGGCATCGAGCGAATTCTTCTTGCCCGGATGCAGTTCCTTCGCCAGTTTGAGCGTGTCGGTCACGCTGGCGCAGTGCTGCGAGAGCGGCGGCAGCTTGGCCAGCGCCAGTTCCTGCTCGAGAAATTCGACGTCGAAGGGCGCGTTGTGGATGATCAGTTCCGCGTCGCGTATGTACTCGATGAATTCGGCCGCGATCTCGCGAAACCGCGGCTTGTCCAGCAGGAACTCGTCGCTGATCCCGTGCACTTTCATCGCGCCCTCTTCGCTGGCGCGCTCGGGATTGAGATAGTGATGGAAGTGGTTGCCCGTGGGACGGCGGCTGAGCAGCTCGAGGCAGCCGATCTCGATCACCCGGTCGCCCATCTTGGCGTTGAGGCCGGTGGTCTCGGTGTCCAGTACTATTTGACGCATCAGCCTCTTCCCACCGGCTGCAGCAGCGCCGCCTCCGGTTTTGCGCGCTCGCTGCGCGCGAGATAGCTGTACACCGTGGGCACGACGAACAGCGTCAGCAGCGTTCCCAGCAGCATGCCGCCGACGATGACCCAGCCGATTTGCGAGCGGCTCTCGGCGCCTGCGCCGGTGGCGAGCGCCAGCGGCACGGCGCCCAGCACCATCGCGCCGGTGGTCATCAGGATGGGTCGCAGGCGCAGCACCGCGGCCTCGACCAGCGCCTCGCGCACACCCTTGCC
>JAENXP010000303.1 GCA_016649475.1 Burkholderiales bacterium
CCGCCCAAGGCCGGCAAGACCGTGCTGATGCAGCACATGGCGCATGCGATCATCGCCAATCATCCCGACGTGGTTCTGATCGTGCTCTTGATCGACGAGCGTCCCGAGGAAGTGACGGAGATGACGCGCACCGTGCGCGGCGAAGTGGTCGCCTCCACCTTCGACGAGCCGGCCACGCGTCACGTGCAGGTCGCCGAAATGGTGATCGAGAAGGCGAAGCGCCTGGTCGAGCACAAGAAGGACGTGGTAATCCTGCTCGATTCGATCACCCGCCTTGCGCGCGCCTACAACACCGTGGTGCCGGCATCGGGCAAGGTGCTCACCGGGGGCGTCGACGCCAACGCGCTGCAGCGCCCGAAGCGCTTTTTCGGCGCCGCGCGCAATGTAGAGGAAGGCGGCTCGCTCACCATCCTCGCCACCGCGCTGATCGACACCGGCAGCCGCATGGACGACGTGATCTACGAGGAATTCAAGGGCACCGGCAATATGGAAATCCACCTCGACCGGCGCATGTACGAAAAACGCATTTTCCCGGCGATCAACGTCAACCGCTCGGGCACGCGCCGCGAAGAACTGCTGATCGCCAAGGAAGTGCTGTCCAAGGTGTGGGTGCTGAGAAAGCTGCTCTATCCCATGGATGACCTGGAAGCTGCGGAGTTCCTGGTGGACAAGATCCGTGCGACCAAGAACAACGCGGATTTCTTCGACTCGATGCGCCGCGGCTAGGCCACTTGCTTAGCGCATTGATTTCTGTGATAATTGCCGCCTTTTGCGGCTCCTATTTCCGGACCGCGCCTTAGGAAAAAATCAGGAAAAACCATGAAAACAGACATCCACCCCGATTATCACGAAATCCAGGTCACCTGCAGCTGCGGCAACACCTGGAAGACGCACTCGACCATGAACAAGGCGCTGAACGTCGAGGTCTGCTCCAACTGCCATCCCTTCTACACCGGCAAGCAGAAGATCGTCGACACCGCCGGACGCGTGGAAAAATTCCGCCAGAAATACGCGAAGAAGCCGGCCGTCGAGGCTGCGCCCAAAACGTCCTGAGGCCAGGGCGTCCCGGAAAAGGCAGCTGCGGCTGCCTTTTTTGTTTGCGGGCAGCTGCGGCTGCCTTTTTTGTTTTCACGCCGAGTAAAATGAAAGCATGAATTCCAGGAGCGCGCCCGGGCCGGAGCGGAAACTCGAGGTGATCGAATAGTGGCCGGCTTGCGCATCGCGCTGCCGCTGGCGCGCATACCCATGTTGATCCTGGTCGCGATCTGGCTGCTGCCCGGACTGGTCGGCCACGACCCCTGGAAAAACGACGATGCGATAGGCATAGGCATCGCGTACCAGTTCGTGAGCCATGGCGATTGGCTGCTGCCGCGGCTCGCGGGGGAACACTACGCCGCGGACGGCCCGCTGTTCTACTGGATCGCGGCGGCGTTCGCCCGGATGCTGGACGGACTCATGGTGCAGCACGACGCGATGCGCCTGGCGGCCGGGGTCTGCATCGCATTGACACTCCTGTTCCTGCGCCTGGCCGGACGCGCCTACTACGAAAGAAGCAGGTACGACACCGACAGCCGCGGCGACGACATCAAACGCCGCGGCGACGGCGTCATGCTCATATTCATGGGCTGCTGCGGCCTGCTGATGCATGCGCACGAGGCCATCAGCGAGACTGCACTGCTCGCCGGCCTCGCCTGCGCCTACTACGGCGCCGCGCTGGTCGTAAGACGGCCGTACGCGGCGGGCATCACCATGGGCTGCGGCCTGGGGGCGGCATTTCTAGCCACCGGTTTCCTGCACATCCTGCCGCTGGTCGTCGCACTGCTCGCCGCGCCTTTGTTCGTGCCGGATTGGCGCAGCCGCAACACCGCGCTCGCCCTGGCTTGCGCCGCGCTGGTCTTCGCGCCCTGGCTCGTGACCTGGCCGGCGCTGCTCTACGTACGCTCGCCCGAGCTGTTCGCGGCATGGCTGCACCAAAACGGTCTGTCTGCCCTGGCACAGGCGCCCAGCCTGGCTGCCGCAACGCAGGTGCTGCGCACGCTCTCCTGGTTCGCCTGGCCGGCGTGGCCGATCGCGCTGTGGGCGGTGTGGCTGTATCGCAGAAAGCCCAGTTCTGCCGCGGTAATACTGCCCCTGATCGCACTGATCGCCGAACTGTGTCTGACCGTGCTTGCGCGCGCGCACACGGAATTGCCGCTGCTGCCGCTGCTGTTGCCGCTGTCACTGTTGGGCGCGCAGGTATTGAGCGATCTGCGCCGCGGCGCCGCCAACTCGCTCGCATGGTTTGGCGCCATGACCTTCAGCCTGCTCGGCGGCGTCATCTGGGTGGGCTACATGGCGCTGCAGACAGGCTTTCCGCCGCGCATCGCCGCCAACGCGGTACGCATAGAGCCGGGCTTCGTCTCGCACTTTTCCTGGCTGCCGCTGATCGCCGCCATTGCGATTACGCTCGCCTGGATCGCGCTGCTTTGGCGCAGCGAGAATTCATCCCAGCGCAGCGTCACCTTCTGGACCGCCGGCATCGCGACGTTCTGGGCGCTGACGATGCAGCTGTTGCTGCCCTGGATCGATTACGGCAAGAGCTATCGTCCGGTCGCGCGCTCAATTCAGGCGAGCTTGCCCAAACAGCGCGGCTGCATTGCCGGCCGCGGGCTGGGTGAAGCACAGCGCGCCGCCTTCGACTACCATGAGGGCATCGTCACCAAACGCGCCAAAAGCCGCACCGGCCGCGGCTGCACTCTGCTGCTGGTCCAGGAAAACGCCCGCCTTCCCGCGCAAAACCCGGGCGCGTCATGGAAAAAGCTCTGGGAAGGCAATCGCGCGGGCGACCGCACCGAGAAATTCCGTCTGTATGCGAAGGTCAAATAGATTCCATGTACAAACCGACACCAATCAGGCGCAGACAATACCAGGCACGTAAAGCCCTGCCCGCGCGCCTGCGCGCCTGGCGCAGCTGAGCCGACCGGCATGGACGCGCAAGTCAAACCGCTCTATTCCTATCGCAAGCACTGGGCGCAGCGCTTCGGCGTCGCACCGTTCCTGCCGATGTCGCAGAACGAGATGCGCGTGCTCGGCTGGGATTCCTGCGACATCATCATCGTCACCGGGGACGCCTATATCGATCATCCGAGTTTCGGCATGGCGCTGGTCGGGCGTCTGCTCGAAGCGCAGGGCTTTCGCGTTGGCATCATCAGCCAGCCCGACTGGCACTCGGCAGCAGACTTCAGGCGCCTGGGAAAACCGAATCTCTTTTTCGGCGTTACCGCCGGCAACATGGATTCGATGGTCAACCGCTATACCGCCGACCGCAGGATCCGCTCCAGCGATGCCTACACCCCCGGCGGCGCGCCCGACAAGCGACCGGATCACGCGGTGACTGTCTACTCGCAGCGCTGCCGCGAAGCCTATCCGGATGCGCCGCTGGTCATCGGCAGCATCGAAGCCAGCCTGCGCCGCATCGCACATTACGACTACTGGTCGGACAAGATGCGGCGCTCGATCCTGCCTGACGCAAAGGCCGACCTGCTGCTGTTCGGCAACGCCGAGCGCGCATTGGTGGAACTTGCGCACCGTCTGGCCGCCGGCGAAAACATCAAGACCATACGCGACCTGCGCGGCAGTTCATTCATGGTTGCGCGCGGCTGGCGGCCCGAAGGCTGGACTGAGGCCGATTCGACCACGGTGGATACGCCGGGAGCGATCAATGTGCGTGCGGATCCCTATGCGATGGCGCAGCAGTCATCGCCTGTGCCGGCAACTGCGGCCAGCCAGCCCATACGCTTCCACGGGCGCGAGGAGCGCCTCGCTGCGCGCCGCGGGGAGCGTGCGCGCACGGTCATCCGACTTCCTTCCTACGAGCAAGTGAAGGCCGATCCGGTGCTCGATGCCCACGCCTCGCGTACTTTTCACCTCGAATCGAATCCCGGCAACGCGCGCGCGCTGGTGCAGGCGCACGCCGACCGCGATGTCTGGCTCAACCCGCCGCCGCTGCCGCTCAGCACGCCCGAGATGGATCATGTCTACGGCCTGCCCTACGCGCGCGCGCCGCATCCAGCTTACGGCGACGCAAAAATCCCGGCGTGGGAAATGATCCGTTTCTCGGTGAACATCATGCGCGGCTGTTTCGGCGGCTGCACCTTCTGCTCCATTACCGAGCACGAGGGACGCATCATCCAGAGCCGCTCGGAAGAATCGATCCTGCACGAGATCGAGGAAATCCGCGACAAGACACCGGGTTTCACGGGCGTGATCTCGGATGTCGGCGGACCTACCGCCAACATGTACCGCATGGCGTGCAAGGACCCGAAGATAGAATCCTCGTGCCGCCGCCTGTCGTGCG
>JAENXP010000470.1 GCA_016649475.1 Burkholderiales bacterium
CAGGCTGTAGCCGGTAAGCGCGTCGCTCAGCCAGCCTTCCAGCCAGGCCGCCGCGCACAGGGCGGTCGACACCACGTTGACCAGGGTGAACTGCAGAAACAGAAGGTAGCGCGGCGGCCTGGTACCGGTAGACGCTTTCACCGTGGTCGGCTCTTCGCTGGCCGCTGCGAGCATGCATGCCTCCCGAAATTCGCTGTGGACCGCTCGCGCACCGGCGTCGCGGGCGGCCGTCAGTGTAGCGCGAAATGCACGGGACACCCTACCTGTGTTGGCGCGAGGCCTGCGTCGCCGTCAGCGGATACGTTCCCATTTGCATTTAGGACAGCTTGCTTCGAGGGTATCGCGAGTGCTCGGTCGCCGCAGGCCCGACAAGGATGGCAGATTTGGCGGACACCGGAGCGGTGAACATTTGTTCTGAACTATTTTACGGCGTAGAATTATTCCAATTGACAATCCTAGGTGCCGCCTTGCCCGAATGGGATTGCCGGGGCGAACAATGACCAGGTAACAGAGGACTCCGATGTCACGAAGCGTATTGAACGTGCTGATCGTTGAAGACGAAGAGGTTTTGGCAAAGAACATCGGTACCTACCTGCGCCGCTATGGTTACGACGTGCGCATAGCGCATTCGGCCGAGGCGGGATTGTCGGAACTCGAAGCGTTCAAGCCGGACGCCATCCTTCTCGACTTCAACCTGCCCGGTGGCATGAACGGGCTGGAGGCACTGGTCAGGATTCGCGCAATCGACCGCAATATCAAAGTGATAATGATGACCGCGTATGGCAGCGACGAACTTGCCCTCAAAGCGGTGGAAGGTGGTGCTTGTAGATTCGTCGCGAAGCCGATCTCAGTCGGCGTGCTGAAAAAGATACTGGAAGAAGCCATCGTCGACAAACCCCTGGACGAAGCTACGTTCTAGCCGTCCATAGGGTACGGCGGGCGCCACCAAGGCGTGAATGGGCAAGCACCTGCCCGGCCTTGCGGGCAATCAATAATTAGATCCGTCCGCGACGCCAATCGCGGCCTAGCGCAATGCTTCCGCCGCGCTCGCGTCTTCGAGGCCGGTTCTTTGCATCAAATCAGGCGCTGCCTAGGCGTGCACGCCTGACGATGACAATGGCGACGATGGGTACGCACAGTCCGATGACGGTCGCCGCGATGAACAGCCAGCCGAGTTCGCTGTAGTCCTGCGGCACTTTCACCACTCCGGTCGCACGCTCTTTCACCTCCCGCGTCACCGAGAAGATTTGGTTCAGGTATTTCGTGCCGAGCTGCGAAAGGGAGAGCGCGAGATTGGTGAACGATGCCATCACGGCGAAGAACGTCGCCTTGAGATTGCCGGGGGCGGAGTTGGCGATCCAGGCGAGCATCGGAATCATGGCGATCTGGCCCAGCGGGGACTCGAGCGCAGTGTCGATCACCGCGATGAAGCGCGCGTCCACCACGCCCCCGGTCAGCGCCGCCGTCCACTGGTGCAGCCCGTAGTACATGCCCAGGGTCGGCAGGCTGAGCACGGTGCCCACCACCGTGAGGAACACCACGATATAGGCGATCGAGTGATCGGCCATGAAGCGGCGGAAGATGAACATCCCGAACAGCGTCAGGGTGCTGGAGATGAGCGAAAGTTCCGCGAGAAACTGCTGGTCGAAGCCGAGCACGTCGATCATCCACCAGGTGGCGCCGGGCCCCGGTCCGGGCATGGCGCGATAGACGAAAATGATGATGGCGGTGCCCAGCAACAGGCGGCGCGCGTCCGGCTCCAGCTCGCGCATGAGCTTCAGCATCAGAAACGCGATGATCCCGAACGACCCGGCGAAGATGATCTCCTGGTTGTACGGCACTTCGGCCAGACCCATGGTCAGCGTGAACGCGACGAACATCAGGCTGCCGCCGAGGATCCACCAGTTCGGGTGCGGCCGCTCGTGCGGGCCGCCCGCCATCGCGAGCGCCTGCCGCCAGGCAAAGCCCTGCGCGCGCAGCGAGCGCGCGTGGCGCATTTTCAGCCAGCCACCGAGCATCACGCCCAGCACCGAAACGATGGGAATCGCCAGCGCGTACTGGTAGATGCGGACGTAGACCGCGACCTTGTCGGCGTCCGTCATCTGCTCGACGCCGCTGAACAGCGTCACGTTCGCCAGCGCAACGGCGACCGATCCGCCGATGATCGCCACGCGCCCCAGCGTCTGCATCGTGGTATGCATGAGCTTGAGCGTGGCGGCGCCGATGGGCCGTCCCGCGGCGTCGACGCGCGGGACGGCTTCGACCGTCATCGCGTCCGCGACCACGTCCTGCACCACATAGCCCACGGGCGCGAGCAGCGCGCTCAACACAAACCAGGCCTCGGCTTGCATCGTCTGGCGCATTACTTCCGGTGAGGCCAGCAAGCCGATCATGATCGCGAGGCTGATCGCGATCAGGCCCGCCCCCAGAAACACCAGGCCGGACTTCCAGCGCCAGATGAGATCCACGAGATGCCCCAGCGGCATTTTCAACGCCCAGGGGATGCCCGCCCAGAAGCCGAGCGCGGCGAGGAATTCCGCCGAAAGGCCGATGTGCTCCTTGACGAAAAAGGTGCCGACGATGCCCGTCAGCCCCGAGACGCCTGCTGCCACGTAGACCATCAGCGGCGGCAGGAACGACAGGCGCATCTCGCGCCCGAGCTCGAATATATTGCGGTCGACCCAGCGGTAGGCCGCGGTGATCAACGCAATTCGCCAGCGGCGCGGCGGGCGGCCGGTTCGACGAGGGTGGTTGCCGGCAACACTGCGCGCACTTCGCCCTGCAACGCGAGATAGGCGGCGTAAATCAAACCTTGCCGCTGCAGTTTGCACGCGCATTCGCGCCCCTGCGCGAGCGCTGCGGCCCGGACCGAAGCGGGCAGGGCACCGACGGCAACCGTGACCGGCAAATCGCCCAGATCGCTGTCCTCTCTCAATGCGCGCGCCGGCATCCTGCCGATTACGCGGTGCTCGGCGTCGACGGCGTTGGCGATCATGGTGGCCGCGGCATCGGCGGCTGCCGCATCGGCGGCGAATACGGTAACCGCGTCGGCAATGCCCAGCGACTGCGAGCGGCCGCGCCAGCCCGAGGTCGCCAGGCCGCGCACCGGCAGCGCCGCGTCCAGCGTGACCGTGGCGTCGATGGCGGGATTGTCGGCGTTGTTGACCACGCCCAGTGTCAGCGA
>JAENXP010000088.1 GCA_016649475.1 Burkholderiales bacterium
GCGCCGAGGCAGATTTCCGAGACACGCAGCTCGCTGTCGCCGAGTTTATTCAGTTTCATCGAAGCCCCATTCGTAGCTCACATTGTCCATGCCACGGTTCAAATCGTCCGCGCGGCCCCCACTATTTCATCGCAGCCGCATCGGTCATCAAACTGGCGCTGACGCGCATTACTGGCGCGAGCCCTTGAACAGCCGGCGCGAGTCTTCTGCGCGGGTGGTCCTGATATCGCGGGCGGTCTCTCACAACTTCGGCGGTATCAGGCCCATGTGCATGCCGCCATCGATCATGATGGTGTCGCCGGTGATCAGATCCGCGCCCTCGATCAACCAGACGATGACGGCGGCCACTTCCTCGGGTGTGCCCGGCCGCCCCAGCGGGGTGCCGTTGCGGTAACGCGCCTCGATCGCGGCGTAGCGCGCGCCGTAACCTTCGCGCAGCCACTTGGTGTCGACCATGCCCGGACAGACGGCGTTGACGCGGATCTCCGGACCGAGGACGCGCGCCAGCGACATGGTCATTGTGTTGAGCGCCCCTTTGGACGCAGCGTATGCCATGCTCGATCCCATGCCGTTCTTGCCCGCAATCGACGACACGTTGACCACCGCGCCGCGCCCGCTTTTTTTCATCGCCGCGGCGCAGGCGCGCGTCATCTGGTAGGCGCCGACTACGTTGACCGAGTAGATATGCAGAAAATCCTCGGCCGAAAGCGCTTCGAGGTCGGCGTGATTGGCGAACTTGGTGGCGCCTGCATTGTTGACCAGCGCGTCGATGCGGCCCCATTTGTCCAGCGCCGCCTGTGCCAGGCGGCGGCAATCGGCGTCCTGCGCGACATCGGCCTTCACCAGCAATACTTCGGCGCCGGCTTCCTCGCACGCCTTCTGCGTGGCGCGCGCCGCTTCCTCGCTCTTGCTGTAGTTGACCACCACGCGCGCGCCGCGGCCGGCGAGCATGACGGCACTGGCGGCGCCGATGCCGCTGGCAGAGCCGGTGACTATGCAGACTGCGTTTTTCAGATCCATGGTTGCGCTCCGGAAAAAAGGAAAAAACTCAAACCGTCGCCACCGGCGTCGCCGGCGAGCCGACCGCGCCGGGCAGCCTGAGGGGCGGCGCGGTGAGCAGGAAACGGCTGCGCCGGTTGGCGCGCAGCCACTGCGCCAGTTCGCCCAGATACCAGATCTCGCCCAGGTGCACGCCCAGCTTGAACAGGCAGTGCTCGTGCAGGGGCATGGCCGGATGCCGGCCGGGCAAATCCGCCGCCGGCAGCAGTTCCACCGCGTAATTGTCCGCGATCAGCGCCGCCGCGCCGCTGTCGCTGATCCATTGCAGCAGCTTGTCGTCGCGGCCGTCCAGGCCGAGATAGGCTGCGTCCAGCCTGTTCATGTCGACCTCGCCCCCCATCTCCAGGATCACGTCGCTCCAGCCGGTGTAAAAGCACACCATGTCGCCGGACTCGACTTCCACCTTGTCGGCTTCGATCACGCGCATCAGCTCGTCGTAGCCCACCGCCTTGCGGCAGCGACCGAAATGCGCATGCAGGTCTATCATCGCCGCGCGGCCCTGCACGCAGCTTTCCGCCATGTTTTCTATGCCCAGGCGTCTGGCCTCGCTGCCTTCGTAGCATCCCCAGGGCGACACCTCTGCGTGCTGCGGGGCAATGATATGTTCGCCGGCGCGCCAGCCGTTGTAGAACACGGTTTCGGCGACACCGTCGCCGTCGGCGTCGAATTGCGAGCCTACATGGGCCAGGCTGTCCCACTGCGTCGAGTACTGCAGCCAGATCAGCACGCCGTCGTCGCACACCACGTCGGTATGCTGCGGATTTTCGCCGGAGAGCAAGAAATTGAAGTTGGCGCGTCCGGAGCGCACCGTGGCGAAGCGCCGCGGCGGTCGGCGCCGCGCGTTGATCTTGTTGCCACCGGGATAGTCCAGCGGCAGCGACAGGCAGAAACGCTTCCCGGTTCTCACTTCGGCCACGCCCTGCAGCACTTTCTCCGGCGTAATCAGGTTCATGCGGCCGCGCTGGTCGTCGGGACCGAAATCGCCCCAGTTGGAACCCGGCGGGCGCTGCTTCCATCGTTGCGGCATGGGCTTAATCCTCAAGAATAAAGAAAAATCGGACGCCGCAGGCGCGAAGCACGCGCGGCCCCTCCTCCGCGACTCAGGCCGTCGAACTTGCCTTAGCCGACTCCTGCTCCTGCAGCGCGCGCCACATGACCTTGCCGGTGGCCGACTTGGGCAGGCTGTCGACGAATTCGATGACGCGCGGATATTTGTACGCGGCCATGCGCGTCTTGCACCAATCGATGACGTCGCCGGCGCCGACACTGCCTTTGCTCGCAGCCTTCAGCACCACGACCGCTTTCACCGTTTCGCCGCGACGCTCGTCGTTGCAGCCGATAACGCAGACTTCCTGGATGTCCGGATGCGCATACATCATCAATTCCACCTCGGCCGGCGAGACCTTGAAGCCGGAGGCGTTGATCATGCGCTTCAGGCGATCGACGAAAAAGAAGTAACCCTCTTCATCGTAACGGCCGAGGTCGCCGGTTCGGAAATAGCTCTTGCCGCCGATGTCGATGAACGCCGCGGCGCTGCCCTTCGGATCATTCCAGTAGCCCTTGAATACCTGCGGTCCGCAGGAAACGATTTCGCCGACCTCCCCTACACCCAGCGGCGCGAGCGTGTCCGGATTGATCACCAGCGACTCGGTGTTGCACCAGGGTATGCCCAGGCACTGGCGCTTGGGCCGATCCTGGTGGTTGTTATGTGTGGCGCCTGCGGTTTCGGTAAGGCCATAGCCTTCGGAGAATTCGAGGCCGGTCAGATCGAACAGTTTCTTCGCCACCGCTTCGGGCATCGCCGCGCCGCCGCCGGCAATGCCGCGCAGGCTGGTCAGGCTGTCGGCCTTGAAATTGGGACTTGCGAACAGGTCTATCACCATGGTCGGGATGTTGGTCCATCCAGTTACCTGATGGCGCTCTATCAGCTTCAACGCCAGTTCCCGGTCCCAGCGCGTCATGATCACCAGCTCCGCGCCCAGGTAAACGGCGCTGTGCATCAGATGCACCATGCCGGTGATGTGGAAGAACGGTACCACGCACAGGATGACGTCCTCCGCCGATCCCCTGCTCCAGACGCCTGCGGGCACCACGTTGGCCATGAGCGTGCGGTGCGTATGCATACAACCCTTGGGCCGGCCAGTGGTGCCCGAGGTATAAGGCATCGCGCACAAATCGTCGGGCTGCGCCAGATGCGCACCTGGCGTGCACTGTGCCGCCAGCGCAGCACGCCAAGGCACCAAGCCGGGCGTGTCGGCTTGCATGGGCGGCAGCTTCAAAAAATCCGGCTGCGCCAGATCGGAGGCCGGGTCGGCGTATTCACCGTAGTTCGCGACGATGATGCGCTCTAGCGGTCCCGCGCCCAGGAGCGGCGCGATGCGCGGCAGCAGCTCCTGCCCGATCACCGCGATACGCGTCCCCGCGTCGTCCACATAGTGCTTCAGCTCCCCGGTCAGGTTCATCGGATTGACCGGAACCACGACGGCGTCGGCGCGCAGAAGAGCATAGTAGGCGATCACGAACTGAGGGCTGTTCTGCATGTACAGCAGCACCCGCTCGCCCTTTTTCAGCCCGCATTGCGTTTGCAGATAGCCGGCCATGGAATCTGCCTGCTGCTTCAACTCGCCGTAGGAAAGACGCCCGCCGTAGTAGGCAAGCGCGGTCTTGTCCGGATAGCGTGCAGCCGATACTTCGAGGTTGTAGAAGAGCGTCGTCTGCGGCACTGGCAGCGTGCGCGGCACGCCTTTGGGCCAGTGTTGATAGTGGCGCTGCTGCATGCTCATCCTCCGGTAGCCCCCGTCTGCCTCGCAGCGGAGGTTCGTTTCCCGTTCCAGGCGCCCTCTACGCCTAGCCGTACTGCCGTGTCACCCACTCCGCTATGCAGGCCGGCTTGTCCGAGCCCTCGCGTTCCACGGTCACACCCCAGGTGAGCTGATTCCCGCCCTTGATGTTTTCGAATTTGGAGAGCACGAAGCGCGCGCGGATGCGTGAGCCGGAGGGCACGGCATCGGTAAAGCGCACCCGATTCAGCCCGTAATTGACGCCCATTTTCATGCGGCTCACATCGACCGTGCTCTCCAGCAGATGCGACAGCAGCGACAGCGTGAGAAAGCCATGGGCGATGGTGCCGCCGTAGGGCGATTCGCGCCTCGCCCGCTCCGGATCGATATGGATCCACTGCGGGTCGACTATGGCGCTGGCGAACTGGTCGATGCGCTCCTGGCCCACCTGAAACCACGGCGATACACCGACCTCCTGGCCAACATGCAGATGCAACTGGGTAATATCGTTCATAGGGGCGCTATTCTGCCATGAAACGCGCGGCGCAATGTCGCTGCAATTGCGTCCTGGAGCAATCCACAGCAGAATGCCCCCGAGTGAGCAAACGCAAACCTATGCCAGGAGCCGAGAGCATGCCCCGCAACGCCAGATTGTTCATTGCAATCGGCTGCGCGGCCGCTTTGCTCGCCGTCGCGATCGGGGCCTTCGGCGCGCACGGACTGAAGACCCGCATCGCACCGGAGCTCATGGCGGTGTACAAGACCGGCGTCGAATATCACTTTTACCACGCGCTCGGCCTGATCCTGGTCGGCATCGCCGGGCTGCACCTGCCGCATTCCGCCTGGCTCGAGAGCGCGGGCTGGGCCATGGTCGCCGGCATCGTGCTGTTCTCGGGCAGCCTCTATCTGCTGTCGCTCACCGGCCTTGGCTGGCTGGGCGCGATCACGCCGTTCGGAGGCGCGGCCTTCATCGCCGCCTGGGCGCTGTTCGCGTTTGCTGCAGTCAAGGGCTAAGGCCGTCGGCGCTCGCGCTGCAGCAATTCGACGATGCTGCCATAGCCCCGCCGCCGCGCGATATCGAGCGCGGTATCCCCCGAGTCGTTGCGCAGCGCACGGTTGGCACCCTGGTCCAGCAGCAGCCAGGCGGTGGTTTCGTGCCCGGCGTCCGCCGCGCCGTGCAGCGCGGTATTGCCATGCGCATCCACCGCATTTATGAAAGCGCCGCGGTCGATCAGCAGTTGCGCCGCGCGGCCCGTTCCGGCCATCGCCGCCCAGAACAAGGGCCGCTCGCCGTCGCGGTTGGCGCGATTCACCTCGGCGCCGCGATCGAGCAGCAAGCTCAGCAGACCCGGATCGCCGTTCAAAACCGCGGCATGCAGCACTGTCTCGCCGTTGTTGCTGGAAATTTTCACATCCGCACCCTTGTCGAGCAGGAAACGCGCGATCGCCTTTCGGCCATGCTCCGCTGCGACAAAGAGCAGCGTCTCGCCATCCGCGTTGCGCGCGTTGACGGGCGCGCGCGCGTCAACCAGGCGCGTCACGTCCTCGAGACGGCCCGCCGCGACTGCTTCAAACATTGGCGCGCTCTGTCCCCAGACAGGAAACGCATACAGCAACAGCAGGCCTGCGACGAATTTCAGCATAAGAGTGCACATTCTACCGATAGGCGGAAGGCGCGATATCAAACTCCACGCGCCCGGGAAACAGACGACGGATCAGGTTCGCACTTCGGCCTGGTGCAGAAATTGCTCCACTTCATCGCGCGCCGGACTGCCATTGCGGCCGCCCGGCCGGGTGCATTTTATCGCCGCCGCAGCTGCGGCGAAGCGCAGCGCGCCGGCGGGCGCCGCACCGCGCGCGAGTTCGAGCGCAAATGCGCCGTGGAATACGTCGCCGGCCGCGAGCGTGTCGATGACCGGCACGGCAAACGCCGGAAGATGACGCATGCTCCCGGGGTCCGCGGCATCGATCCAGTACACGCCGCGCGCGCCCTGGGTCACCGCGGCAAAGTGCGCACCCAGCGCGAGTGCCCGGCGCAGCCCTCCTTCCATATCCCCTGCGCCGGCAAAGCACGCCAGCCCGTCCTCCGAAAACACCGCGTACCCGGCCTCCCCGGCAAGCGCTTGCAGCGTGGCAAACTCGGCGGTGTCGGCGTCGATCACACTGGGAATTCCGGCCTGGCGCGCGGCGCGCAGCGCAGCAATGGCCCCCTGCGGCCAGCGCACGTCGGCGAGCAGCGCGCCGGCAGATCTGACCTGGTCCAACTCGAGCCAGTCTGCGCTCGCCTCGAGCGCGGTGCCGCGATAGCTCACGATCAGGCGCTCGCCGCGGGCGTCGATCAGAATCGCCGACGTCGACGAATACATTCCGGCGCGGCGGCGCAGGCCGCGCACGTCTACGCCCTCCGCCTGCAGCTGCGCGCACATGACATCGGCGACGCTGTCTGCGCCTGCCGGCCCCCAGAAATGCGCCTCGCCGCCCAGCCGCGCGACGGCCACAGCTGCGTTGGCGGCCATGCCGCCGCCGACTTCGACATAGCTGCGCGCCCGCACCTTGGCGCTGTCCTGCGGCCAGGCGTCGACCGTGAACACGCGGTCGAGCGCACTGTGCCCGACACAAATTACGCGGGAGGCCATAGCAGAAATATCGAAATCGCCCCTGACCCGGGGGAGCTCGAGGGAATACGCCCCGACGCAAGTCCCCACCTCTTCGGGTGGTCCCGACCTTCGGTCCCCCACCGCAGGGGATATCCCCTCATTTTCGAACCGGGTTCCAGGCCGCGCAAGCCGCGCCTCGTCCGAGCCCGGGAATCAGCTGCGGTAGGAGGTATCGAGGCGGTCGAGCCGGCGCAATAACGCGGGCCAGGCAAGCATGCCGCCCAAGCCCTTGGTCACCTCTTTGGCCTGCGCCTGTGCCCCCGCTATGATCCTCGGATCGATCGCAAGGAGCTTGCCGCCTCCGGACTGCGCGCGCACCTGGATCGTGCACGCCGCCTCGAACACGTACATCGACAGAAACGCGTCGGCGATGGACTCGCCCACGGTGAGCAGGCCGTGGTTGCGCAGCATCAGAAAGGTTTTGTCGCCAAGGTCGGCGGTGAGGCGCGCCTTCTCCTCTTCGCGCAGTGCCACGCCTTCGTAGCCGTGGTAAGCGAGGCTCGCGAGCACGAATATGGATTGCTGCGACAAGGGCAGGACGCCGCCTTCCTGTGCCGACACCGCCACCCCATTCAGACTGTGGGTGTGCAGCACGCAGGCCATATCGTGGCGCGCGCCGTGCACGGCGCTATGTATGGTGAACCCCGCCGGGTTCACCGCAAACGCGGATTCCTCGAGCTTGTTGCCCTGGCTGTCGACCTTGATCAGGCTGGAGGCGGTGATTTCCTCGAACATCAATCCGTAGGGATTGATCAAAAACTGGTCCTCCGTGCCAGGTACGCGCGCGCTGATGTGGGTGAATACGAGGTCGTCCCAGCCGAAGTCGGCCACCAGGCGATAGCAGGCAGCCAGATCGACGCGCGCCGCCCACTCTTGCGGCGCAACCCGGGACTGCATGGAAGGAATATCGAGCTGGCTGCGTGCATTCATTTGATTCTCCCGGTTCATTCAGTTCTTCGACAGCAGGCTGCCGCCACAGGATTATATTCAGTCAACCCCGCGCCGTGCCGTGCTTTTTCCGAAAGGCGCTCATGTGGAAACGCGCTTGCGCCGGCGCATAGCGATAGTCGCGGCCGACCGGGCAGGCATGGCGCGCCAGACAACCGACGTCCATGCAGGCGGGTTCCGGCGC
>JAENXP010000810.1 GCA_016649475.1 Burkholderiales bacterium
GATGTGCTTGCAGCTTGGCCACGCCGGGCGCAAGGGCTCGACGCAACTCATGTGGGAAGACATGGACCATCCGCTGCAAGGCGACAATTGGCCCCTCCTTGCAGCATCGCCGCTGCCTTACCATCCTGACAGCCAGCGGCCGCGTGAAATGAACCGGGCCGACATGGAGCGCGTGCGCGAGCAGTTCGTGGCCGCGGCGGTCATGGGCAGCGCCTGCGGCTTCGACATGCTGGAGCTGCATATGGCGCACGGCTACCTGCTGGCGGGTTTCATTTCGCCGGTGACCAACCAGCGCAGCGACGAATACGGCGGATCGCTGGCCAAGCGGCTGCGTTTTCCGCTGGAGGTGTTCGACGCGGTGCGCGCGGTGTGGCCCGTGGAGCGGCCGATGGCGGTGCGCATCTCCGCCACCGACTGGATCGCGGGCGGCTTGAGCGCCGCGGACGCGGTGGAAACCGCGGCGATTTTCAAGGCGCGCGGCTGTGATCTGATCGACGTGTCCACCGGGCAGACCGATCCGGCATCCAGGCCGGTCTATGGCCGCATGTACCAGGCCGTGTTTTCGGAGCAGATCCGCAACGAGGCCGGCATCGCCACCATCGCGGTGGGCGCGATCACCAGCGCCGACCAGGTGAACACCATCATTGCCGCCGGACGCGCCGATCTGTGTGCGCTGGCACGACCGCACCTGGCCGATCCGAGTTTCACCTTGCGCGCTGCTGCCGAATACGCAGCCATGGGCTACGCCATCGAGGGCGTGTCCTGGCCGAAACAGTACCTCCCGGCGAAACAGCAGCTGGAGGCGCTGGCGCGCCGCGCGCGCCGGGATGCGGAGCAGGCAGAATTGCGCCGGGCGAGCCAGCACGCGCCGCACGCCGTGGGATAATGCGGCGCAAACTTATAAACGGAGCAACACGGAGAACGCATGGCAAACACACACTATATCCACGCCGAGCCGCTGGGCGCTGCGATACGCGAACTGGTGCGCGGTTTCGGCTCCGCGGAGCGCGAGGTCGAACTGGTGACCGACAACCTGATCCAGGCCAACCTCACCGGCCACGATTCGCACGGCATCGGCATGCTCCCGCGCTATTCCGAAGCCTGGGTCGAGGGCGGGCTGAAGGCAAACGCGCACATCAAAATGCTCATGGATGGCGGTGCGCTGCTGCGCATCGACGGCCAGGCCGGGTTCGGCCAGGTAGTCGGCCAGGAAGCGATGGCGGTTGCGATCGAGCGCGCCAAGCAATTCGGCAGCTGCATCATGGCGCTGGGAAATGCGCACCATCTGTGCCGCATCGGCGCCTGGGCGGAGATGGCGGTTGCCGAGGGCTTTGTCTCGATCCACTTCGTCAACGTCATCTCGCGTCCGATCGTCGCGCCCTTCGGCGGTCGCGACGCGCGCTTCGGCACCAATCCATTCACCGTCGGCATCCCCGTGGCGGGTCGCGATCCGATACTGCTCGACTTCGCCACCAGCGTGATCGCACAGGGCAAGGCGCGCGTCGCCCACAATAAGGGCGAAAAGCTGCCGCTCGGGCGCATCATCGACGACCAGGGCAGCGACAGCGAAGATCCCGCGTACGCGGTGGTCGAACCGCTGGGCGCGATCCTGGCGTTCGGCGAACACAAGGGCTACGGCATGGCCGTAGC
>JAENXP010000606.1 GCA_016649475.1 Burkholderiales bacterium
CAAAGGCTATAGCGCGGTGCAAGTGATTCTGCCGGAGCAGCAAATAGACGGCGGCGAAGTCGCATTCGAGGTCGTCGAAGCCAAAATCGGCAAAATTGTCGTCGAAGGCAACCATTATTTCGACGAAGCCAACGTTCGCGCGAGCATGCCGCGGGTGCAGGAAGGTCAGCCACCGAACATCTTCGATATTTCCGACAACCTGCGCGTGGCCAACGAAAACCCCGCCAAGCAGACTACCGTGCTGTTGCGCAGCGGCGCCGAGGAGGGCCAGGTCGACGCTGTACTTCGGGTCGCCGATGAACGTCCTAACAAGCTCAGCGTTACCCTGGACAATACCGGCACCGAGCAGACCGGCCTGTATCGCATCGGCTTGGGTTATCAGAACGCCAATATGTGGAATCGCGACCATGTGTTGAGCGCACAATATGTGACCGCGCCCAACGACGACGACAGGACCAACCGGCTCGCGTTGTATCCGAGCAAGAACGTGCTCATAGTGGGCGCGCAGTATCGCGTGCCGCTATACAAGCAAGGCGATTCGCTGGATTTTACGGCGGGCTACTCCAACGTCAATTCCGGCGTGGTGGCCAATCTTTTCAACATCAGCGGCGCCGGCACCGTTTTCGCCGCGCGCTACAATCAGAATCTGCAAAAGATCGGCGATCTGGAGCACAAACTCAGCTATGCCTTGGACTGGCGCGCCTACCAGAGCCTGGTGAGTCAGATCGACGTGCCCGGCGCCAGTCTGGTGCCGGATGTGACCGTACATCCGATAAGTTTTGGTTATGCGGGAGTCTATCGAAAGGAAGATAGCGACAGCAATTTCTTCGTCTCGGTAAGCCAGAACCTCCCGGGGGGCAACGACGGCGGAACCGGGGCATTTCTGGGCGATCCCTTCGCGGTCCCCGCGCGTCCTCCGGCGCGGGCGGGCGCGAATCCGCGCTATTTCATAACCCGCTGGGGCTTCAACCACAATCGCGCACTACCGCGCGACTGGCAGATACGCTTTGGCATGAATGGGCAGTTGACGCGTGACATGCTTATCCCGGGCGAGCAGTTCGGCATCGGTGGCGCGGATTCGGTGCGCGGGTTTCTCGAGCGCGAAATCATCAACGACTACGGCTATCGCGGCACACTCGAGGCATACACCCCGGACTTCGGCGGCGTTGTCCCCGTTTCCAACATCAGGATGCGTGTTTTGGCGTTCTATGACTGGGGAGCAGTGCGTCGCAACCGCCCGGAACCGCTGGAGATACATGGCCAGCACATCGGTAGCGCCGGCCTGGGAGTGCGGGCCTCGCGCGGCACCAACGTCAGCCTGAGGCTGGACGTCGCGACCGTGATGGACAGCGGTGGTTTGCAGAAAATTGGCGACGTGCGCGCGCACCTGAGCTTTGCCTACATTTACTAGGCGCATGTGGCCGGCGGAGGTATGTGCATGACCGTGGGAGCCATGCGGCTGTCCCCCTGGGCGAGTCCTGTATGCGGCCCGTGGCGCCAGCCTGGTCTGGCAAAATCGCGAAAAGGCGTGAAATAGTTCCTGTCTTATCCTGCCCGGAGCACCTAGCCTAGGCGTAAGAACCGGGGATTGATCGTGCCCGATCCGGGCGGCGGGCGGCTGACAAAATAATTAATCCTGCCAAGCACATAGACCGGATTGTGCTAACATTAATTCCGCGGTGAAAAATGGTGTTGTTCGCCATTTCAACTCGGGTTGCAGATCTACCGACCTGGCGCGGAAATCACGAAAAGCCTGGCGGTTATAGGGGGGTGTCTTTTGTGAACACAGCGCATGCGCTGACTTCGTTTCTTCGACGCAGAGCCCTGGCTATTGCGGTGGCATCCTGTTTCGCCGGATATGCGTATGCCAACCCGACCAATCCGACGGTGATCAGCGGCGCGGCGACCTTCGCCGCCAGTGGCAAGAACCTCAACATCACCAACACCCCCGGCGCCGTCATCAACTGGAAGGGCTTCTCGGTCAGAGCCGACGAAGTCACCCGCTTCATCCAGCAGAACGCGCAAAGCGCGGTATTGAACCGCGTTACCAGCCAGGAGGTGTCGTCGATCCTGGGGCAGCTGCAGTCCAACGGCCGCGTCTATCTCATCAACCCCAACGGCATCACCATCGGTGCCGGCGCGCGCATCGACACCGCCGGCTTCGTCGCCTCCAGCCTCAACCTGAGCGACGGCGACGCGCTCGCCGGCAGGTTCAAGCTGCAGGACACCGGCAGCTCGGGCAAGGTCATCAACAACGGCACCATAACGACCGCCAGCGGCGGCTTCGTCTACCTCATTGCGCCCGACGTGGAGAACAACGGCATCATCACCAGCCCCAAGGGCGAGATCATCCTCGCCGCAGGCAAGAGCGTGGAAC
>JAENXP010000443.1 GCA_016649475.1 Burkholderiales bacterium
GTATTTCCCGCAGCTGCATGATGTCCTCCTCCACAAAGAACGAATCGCAGTTTAGACCAAGAGGCGCTCGCCTGCCAACCCTGCGGAAGGAGACATTCTGCGTGCTGCAAAGCCTCGCGCTATTTCGTCGGCCGGTTCACCAGTACGATCCCGGCACCGACCAGCAGTGCCGCGGCGACGAAAGCGGCGGAGAGCGGCTCGGAGAGAAAAATCACGCCGAAGGCGACACCGAACAGCGGTGTGAGAAACGAAAATACCGCCAGTCTGCCGGCCAGATAGCGCGTCAGCAGCCAGAACCAGGCAAGGTAGCTGGCGAAGGCGACGATCACGCTCTGATAGGCGAGGCTCGCCACTACCTTGGGCGTGAGCGCGATGATTCCGGGCTCGCCCGCGAGTAGCGACGCGAACGGCAGTACCAGCGCGGATATGCCCAGCTGGTAGAACAGCGTCTTGGTCGCGCTGGCAGAGGTCAGCCTGGTCGAGCGGATCACCACCGTGGTGGCTGCCCACAACGCCGCCGCGATGACGCCGAAGGCATCACCGATCAGGGTCGAGCCCTTGGCCGTGCTGAATCCATCGGCGAATGCGAGCGCTACGCCGAGGAAGGCCAGCGCCACCCCGGCCCACTGGACCGCATTCAGGCGCTCCCCCGGAACGAACCACTGCAGCCCGAGCGCGGTGAGACAAGGCGCGAGGTAAATGAACACCACCATGCGCGAAGCCGCGGTATGGCCGAGGCCGGCGTAGATGAACACGAACTCGGCGGCGAACAGCGCGCCCGCCACCGTTCCTGCGGCGAGCGTACCGTCGCGCCCGAACAGGCGGATGCCGCGCAGCTGCGCCCAGATGAGCAGCAGCGCGGTGGCGATGATCGAGCGCAGCCCCGCCTGCATGATGGGCGAGATGCCGGCAGCGGCGACTTTGATCGTGATCTGCTGGAAGCCCCAGCACATGCACAGCACAATCATCATCGACACCGCCAGCGCGTCTACGGGTTTGCGCACGGCGACACCACTCCTCTCCTCAGGAATCGGTCATTCCGAGGACAGAGTCCGGGGAATCTGCTTTTTCGCTCTCTGAAAAGCAGATTCCCCGCCTCGCCCGGAATGACAAAAGAATAGAATTGCGCAGATCAACCTGTGCGCTATTTCAGCCCAAGCTGCACGCCGATGGGCGGGGCCGAGTAATGAAAGGCCATCGGCCCGTCGGGTTCGGCGTGCACGAACTGGTGCACCACCGGATTGTCGGACGCCAGCATCGCCTCCGGCGTGCCTTCGCCGGCGACCACGCCGTCGGCAATCACGTAAACGTAATCCACCAGCTTGAGCGATTCGCTCACGTCATAAGTGACAATGATCGAAGTGGTGCCGAGCGCGTCGTTCAGACTGCGGATCAGATCGGCGATGACGTTGAGCGAAATCGGGTCCAGGCCGGCGAACGGCTCGTCGTACATCGTCAGCATGGGGTCGTGCACGATGGCGCGTGCAAGCGCCACCCGGCGCGCCATGCCGCCGGAGAGTTCGCTCGGCATGAGCCTGCGCGCGCCGCGCAGCCCGACCACGTGCAGCTTCATCAGGATCAGGGAGCGAATCAGCTCCTCCGGCAGGTCGGAGTTCTCGCGCAGCGGAAACGCGATGTTTTCATACACCGACAAGTCGGTGAACAGTCCGCCTGCCTGAAACATCATGCCCATTTCGCGCCGCAACTGGTACAGGCTGTCGCTGTCGAGCTCGTGCACGACCTTTCCGTCCACCTTGACCGAGCCCCGCGCCGGCTTCTCCTGCCCGCCGATCAGTCGCAGCAGGGTGGACTTGCCGCAACCGCTCGCTCCGAGGATGGCGACGACCTTGCCGCGCGGAATCTTGAGGTTGAGCCCCTTGAGGATTTCGCGTTCGCCGTAGTTGAACTTGAGGTCGGTAATTTCGACTAAGTTATCGGAAGGGAAATTCATTGGGTGGGCGTGGCTTGTGGTTCCTGCGCAGTCCCGATTCTACACGGCTTCCCGCGCGGACAGCGTGGACTGGGGACCACGCCCCATAGCGGCGTGCCCTGTCGCGACGGCTGCGCATCGGTTATAGTTCGCACGCACACAGGAGTCGAAAATGGACAGGCGCAACTGGCTGAAAATGCTGGCGTTGACCCCCCTGACGGGGCTCACCGGGTCATTGCTGGCGCGGCCGTCCTACGCAAAAGGAGCGGCAAAGGTGGAAGAATTGCAGAACAATTGGAAATCCCTGCTGTCCGAGGGCGCGGACGTGGCCGGCAGCAACTCACCGCTTGCGCTGACGGATGCGCAATGGAAACAGCGCCTCTCGCCCGCGGCCTACAAGGTTTTGAGGCACGAAGGCACCGAGCCCCCCGGCTCGAGCCCGCTCGACCAGGAGAAACGCCCCGGTGTGTTCGTATGTGCCGGTTGCCGCCTGCCGCTGTTCTCGTCGGCCATGAAATTCGACAGCGGCACCGGCTGGCCCAGTTTTTTCACCACCATTCCGGGCGCCTTCGGCACCACGCGGGATTTCAAGCTGATCCTTCCGCGCACCGAGTACCATTGCGCGCGCTGCGGCGGGCACCATGGCCATGTATTCGACGACGGCCCGGAGCCTACCGGGCTGCGTTACTGCAACAACGGCGTCGCGCTGGCCTTCATCCCCAGGGCCGGCAAGACCTGAACCAGCGACCCTTTCCCCGATGCAGTAGAAGGCCCGCCCTCGGGCCGATTTCCCACTTTATGGTCGCCGTGAAAGCGCTCCTCCTGCAGCACGCGGCAGCCCGTACAATGGGCGCATGGACACCAAGAGCAAGAGCGCGCCGTACACCGGGCTAACCCCCGATTGCGTGCTCAATGCCCTCGACAGCGTAGGTTTGCGCGGCGACGGACGTATGCTCGGCTTGAACAGCTACGAGAACCGCGTCTATCAGATCTGGCTCGAGGATGAACCGGTTTCGAAATCGGGTACGGCGGCGGCGCCCGCGGTGGTGGTGGCAAAATTCTACCGGCCGGGGCGCTGGACCGACGCCCAGATCGCCGAAGAACACGCGTTCGTGCATGAACTCGCCGAACGCGAGCTCCCCGTGGTCGCGCCGCTGGCGCCCGGAGGCAAGACCCTGCACGCCTTCGACGGCTATCGCTTCGCCGTCTACCCCAAGCGCGGCGGCCGCGCACCCGAGCTCGAGGACCGCGAGACCCTGGAATGGATGGGGCGCTTCATCGGGCGCATCCACGCGGTGGGTGCACTCGCGCCGTTTCACGCAAGGCCAGCGCTGAATCTGGAGAGCTTCGGCACCGAACCGCGCGATTATCTTCTTGCCCATGGCTTCATTCCAC
>JAENXP010000682.1 GCA_016649475.1 Burkholderiales bacterium
TTCAAGCTCAAGTACCCGAGCGGCGCTTTCATCCCGGCGCTGGCCGCGCCTTACAACTGGGTTTACCAGAAGAGCCAGCTAGACCAGGACATGCACTGGTACGAGAAGAACATCAATGGCACGGGCCCGTTCCGGTTCAAGGAGCGCGAGGCGGGCGCGGTGATACGTGGCGAGCGCAATCCCGACTACTATCACAAGGGACAGCCCTATCTCGACGGCTTCAACGCGATTTTCGCCAAGAAAGAGTCGCTGCGGGTTCAGGCGATCCGTGGCGACCGCGCCGCAATCGAATTCCGCGGCTTCCCGCCGAAGTCCCGCGACGACCTGGTCAAAGCGCTGGGCAAGGACATCACCGTCGAGGAGAGCGACTGGAACTGCGTGCTGATCACCACCGTCAATCACGCGCACAAACCGTTCGACGACGTGCGCGTGCGCAGGGCCCTTACGCTGGCAGTGGATCGCTGGGGCGGCTCCAAGTACCTGTCACAGATCGCCATCGTCAAGACCGTGGGCGGCATCGCCTTCCCCAACCACGCGCTCGCCGCAACCAAACAGGAACTGCAGCAGATCGCAGGCTACTGGCCCGACCTGAAGAAATCCCGCGCCGAGGCGAAAAAACTGCTGAAGGAGTCCGGGATCGACCTGTCGAAAACCTATTACTTCAACAACCGTGCCACCGATCAACCCTACAAGATCGTCGGCACCTGGCTGATCGATCA
This sequence comes from Burkholderiales bacterium, assembly GCA_016649475.1. GTDB lineage: Bacteria > Pseudomonadota > Gammaproteobacteria > Burkholderiales > SG8-39 > 2-12-FULL-64-23. Next base: position 720 of record JAENXP010000682.1, read on the forward strand.
GTGGCGCCAGGTCGGGCTCAAGTTCGAGCAGCACGTGGAGCAGACGGGACCGTTCTACGACCAACTGCGCAAAAAGAAGGAATACGACGTTTCCCTCGACTTTAACTGCCAAGCCGTCATTAATCCGCTGGTGGACGTGTCGAAGTTCATCTCGGACGACCGCTCCGGAAACAACTATGGCAACTACCAGGACCGCGAGGTAGACGCGCTGTTCGACAAGATGAACCAGACGGCCGATCCGAAAGAACAGCGTAAGCTGATGCGCCAGATGGAGAAGCTTACGCTCGATACGCACGCCAACGCCTTCATCACGCTGTGGTGGAACCGCATCGTCCCCCACCGCTCCTACGTGAAGGGATGGAAAATCAGCCCGAGCCACTATCTGAATCAAGCGCTCGATAACGTATGGCTTGACAAGTAAGCTGCTACAGGAGGCATGATCGCGAGCCGCCCGCACCAATCGCGGGCGGCCGCTTTCTAACGTTGATAGGCTATGCGCCGCTATATATTAAAACGACTGCTACTGGTCATCCCGACGCTGTTCGGCGCGGCGCTGCTGGTGTTTACCCTGCTGCGGCTCATCCCCGGCGATATTTGCGAAATTCGCATGGCCGGTACCGGTGGCTACTTCGACGAGGCCGCGCTGCAGATCTGCCGCGAGGAAATGGGAACCAACTTGCCCGTGGTGGGGCAGTTCTTCAGTTTCATCTGGGGCCTCATGCGCTTCGACTTCGGCGTTTCCATGTGGACCGGCCAGCCCATCGTCTCGGAAATCGCGCTGCGCTTCGAGCTTTCGCTACAGGTGGCGATCATGGCCACCATCGTCGCCCTCCTCGTCGCCATTCCCCTGGGCACGATTTCCGCGGTCAAGCAGAACACCTGGATCGACTATGTCGTGCGCTGCATCAGTATCGCGGGAATAGCCATGCCGTCCTTCTGGCTCGGGATCCTGATCATCCTCGGGCTGCTCATCTCGACACACCACCTGTTCGGCACCCCGTGGATGCCGCCGATAGTCTATCGGCCGATCTGGGAGGATCCGCTCTACAATCTTTCCATGCTCATCTGGCCGGCGGTGGCCACCGGCTACCGCTACTCTGCGGTTGCGACCCGGATGACGCGCTCCGCGCTGCTCGAGGTGCTGCGCGAAGACTATGTGCGCACCGCGCGCGCCAAGGGCCTGTGGGAGAAACTCATCATCCGGCGCCACGCCCTCAAGAACGCAATGCTGCCAGTGATCACCGTAATCGGCATCGAGTTCGCTTTCCTCATGGGCGGGCTGGTGGTGACCGAGCAGGTCTTCAACCTGAACGGGCTCGGCAAACTGTTCGTCGAGTCGGTGATCAACAACGACTACAA
>JAENXP010000177.1 GCA_016649475.1 Burkholderiales bacterium
ATGATCGCCAAGCTGATCGTATGGGATACCGACCGGCGCTCGGCGCTCGCGCGCATGCACCGCGCGCTGGAGCAATTCCAGGTCGTCGGCGTCACCACCAACACCGAATTCCTGGGGCGGCTCGTTGCCTGCGAAGCGTTCGCCACGGCGGATCTGGATACCGGCCTGATCGAGCGCAACAGCGCGGAGCTCATGAGCGCGCCGCCGCCCGCCGGCGACGAGGTGCTGGCGCTCGCGGCGCTGGCGGAGTTGCTGGCTATCGAGCGCCGCGCTAGTGAGCGCGCGGCCGGCTCGGGCGACCCCTGTTCTCCCTGGGGCAGCTGCGACGGCTGGCGCCTGAACCAGGACAACCATCACATACTGGTATTCAGGCAGGGCGAGCACGAACAGGCGGTCACGGCACACTACCGTCCCGGCCGCTTCGAGCTCGAGCTTCCCGGCGGCAGGCAGACCCTCACCGGCGCCTGGCAGCCCGATGGCAGCCTAACGGCCTGGCTGGAAGACGCTGTGTTGCAGGCAAACGTGGTGATGACGGGACAAATGCTGGACGTGTTCTTCCGCGGCGCACGCTACCGGCTGGAGTTGCACGACCCTGCGCTGCACGAAGTCGAGAGCGACGCGCACGACGGCAACCTGGCCGCGCCGATGCCGGGAAAGATCATTGCAGTGCTGACCAAAAGCGGCGCCAAGGTGGAGAAGGGCACGCCGCTGGTCATACTGGAAGCGATGAAAATGGAGCACACCATCATCGCGCCGGGGCGCGGCACCGTGAAAGAAATCCATTACGGGGTCGGCGAGCAGGTCGCGGAAGGTGCGGAGCTGCTCGGATTCGAGTTGGATAAAGCCTAAGTCCTGACGATCATATGACCCTGCCGAAAAAAGTACGCATAGTCGAAGTCGGCCCGCGCGACGGTCTGCAGAACGAGCCCGGGACGGTCGGTTCCGCGGTCAAGATCGAGCTGATCAACCGCCTCGCCGAGGCCGGCCTGCCGGCGATCGAGGCCACCGCCTTCGTCTCGCCAAAATGGATTCCGCAAATGGCGGACAATGCCGCAGTCATGGCCGGCATCCGCAGAAAGCCGGGCGTCGCCTATCCGGTGCTGGTGCCCAACCTGAAAGGTTTCGAGGCAGCGCTGGCGGCGGGTGCCAGGGAAGTCGCCGTGTTCGGCGCCGCATCCGAAGCGTTCAGCCAGAAGAACATCAATTGTTCCATCGCCGAGAGCCTGGCGCGCTTCGAGCCGGTCGTACAGGCGGCGAAGCAGCACGGCATCGCCGTGCGCGGCTATGTCTCCTGCGTCGCCGGCTGCCCCTATCAGGGCGCGGTCGAGCCCGCGGCGGTGGCCGAAGTCGCGGCCGAACTGTATCGCATGGGCTGCTACGAAGTATCCCTGGGCGACACCATAGGCGTAGGCACGCCGCTCAAGATCCAGGCGATGCTTGCGGCAGTGGCGAAAGCGGTACCCATGGAAAAGCTTGGCGTGCATTTTCACGATACTTACGGCCAGGCCCTGGCCAATCTGTACGCGGCGCTGGAATTGGGCGTGGCCACCATCGACAGCTCGGTCGCGGGCCTGGGCGGCTGCCCTTATGCCAAGGGGGCCTCGGGCAATGTGGCTACGGAAGACGTGGTGTATATGCTGAACGGCCTGGGTATAGAAACCGGCGTCGACCTCGACCGGGTGTTCGAGGCGGGACGGTATATTTGCGAACAGCTCCAGCGCATTCCGAGTTCGAAGGTTGCGCGGGCAATGGCGGCGAAAAGAGCGGCATGACATGAGCTCCGCATCTTCGCTCAGGCTGCAGCCGCAAGTCGACTCTCCCTGCGTCAACGTCTGCCGCATGGACCCGGCCAGCGGCTATTGCGAAGGCTGCCAGCGCAGCCTCGAAGAAATCGCCTGCTGGTCGGGATACAGCGCGGCTGAAAAGCGCGCCGTGCTGGCGCGGCTCCCGGCGCGAAAAAATACGCCTTGAATCTGCCGCCGCAAATCCAGGTACTGCAACGCGGCTGGCTGTCCAGCAACAACATCCTGATCGACAACGGCGATGGCTGCGCGACGATCGACAGCGGCTATGTTACGCACGCCGCGCAAACGCTGCTGTTGCTGCAGCACGCCCTCGCAGGCAAGCCTCTGCAACGCTTGATCAACACCCATTGTCACTCCGACCACATGGGCGGCAACGCGGCGGTACAACGCGCCTACGGCTGCCGCACCAGCATACCCCTGGGCGAAGCGCCCGCCATCGCGGCCTGGGACGACGCCACGCTGATGCTCAGCTACACCGGCCAGAGCGCTGAGCGTTTCGGATTTGACGATACGATTGCCGCCGGCGACAGACTGCAGCTGGGCGGCATCGAATGGGAGGCGCTGGCTGCCCCCGGCCACGACAAGCATGCGCTCATGTTCTACGCGCCCGCGGCGCGCATCCTGATTTCCGGAGATGCGCTGTGGGAGAACGGCTTCGGCCTGATTTTCCAGGAACTGTTCGGGCAGGCAGGCGGTTTCGCCGACACGCGCGCGACCCTGGAAGCGATTGCAGGCCTGGACATCGCCACCGTCATCCCGGGGCACGGCGCGCCCTTCGACGACGTTGCGCGTTCGCTCGAAATCGCGTTCGACCGGCTGGACGCCTACGAGCGCGATCCTGCCAGGCTCGCCCGCCACGCGGTCAAAGTGATGCTGAGTTTTTCGCTGATGATCGAAGGCAGGATGCCGCTGGCCGACCTGCAGCAGTTTCTTGCGCAAAGGCCCATCTACGGCGACATCAACGGGCGTTTTCTGAACCTGTCCGATGCCGAACTGCGCGAGTATCTGATACGGGATCTGGAGCGCGCCGGCGCGCTGAAGATCGAGAACGGCTGGCTGCTCGCAGCCTAGGACCGGCCTTTCTTGCCGCCAGGTATGGGCCTGCCGCCGTCGCGCCACTGCACCGCTTTGTGGAAGCCTTCTTTTTCCGCATAGTTCTTGAACCACAGGCCTTCGGGGGAGTGGCGCGTGATGCCGTCGAAAATGGTGGCGAACATCTGCGTCGTCGCCAGGCCCATGTTTTCGTAGGCCTGGTTGATCATGAGTTTTTGCATCATCAGCTGGTTCTTCGGCACACCCGCCATGCGCCTGGCCAGCGCATCCACCGCCGCGTCTAATTCACCCGCCGGCACGGCATCGTGCACCAGGCCCCAATCCTTCGCCGTCCTGCCGTCTATGGTGTCGCCGGTCAGCAGCATGCGCTTGGCCTTTTCCGCGCCCAGGCGAAACACCCACATGGCCGTGGTCGGACAGCCCCAGACGCGCGCCGGCATATAGCCGATTTTGGCGTCCTCGGCCATGATGACAATGTCGGCGCACAGGGCGATGTCGCTGCCGCCCGCGACCGCATAGCCGTGAACCTTGCAGATGGTGGGCTTGTAGCTGCGCCAGAGCGAAAAGAAATCGTCGGTGTTGGCCTTCATCCCGCGGTAATCGAGCATCGGGTCCCAGGGCATGTCCTGAGTGTAGGCATTCTTACCTTTCTTCTCGGCGTAGTCCTTGAGGTCGTAGCCAGCGCAGAAGGCGCGGCCCGCCCCCTCCAGCACGATGACATGGACGCCATCGTCGGCGTTGGCCTGCTCCACCGCAAGACGGATTTCGCGCGGCATCGCCGCGTTGATCGCGTTCAGGCGCCGCGGGCGGTTCAGCGTAATGCGTGCGATGCGGCCCTGCTTGCGGTACAGCAGCGTCTTGTAGGTGGCCATCGCAAATTCAGTCGTACTTGCGCACGTCGTCGATTACCTTGCCGTCGTTGGGCAGGCTGCCTGCGGGCACGAATTCGATCTCCCCGCGCAGCTTGGTCACGTCACGGATAGAGGCGATGAGCGCGGCTTTCAGTCCGGCGTCGCCGCTCCCGCCCTCGCAGCGCAGCGTCATCGTGTCGTTGCCGGTTGCGCCGGCTATCACCAGGCGCGCCTTCACGATCTCTGGATGCCGCCGCAGGATTTCGCCCAACTGTTTCGGCGTGACGAACATGCCGCGCACCTTGGTGGTCTGGTCGGCGCGCCCCATCCAGCCCTTGATGCGCACATTGGTGCGGCCGCAGGGACTCGCGCCCGCCAGCACGGCGGAAAGATCGCCGGTGCCGAAGCGGATCAGCGGATAGTCGGGGTTGAAGCTGGTGATGACGACCTCGCCCACCTCGCCCGGCGCAACCGGGTCGCCGGTACCCGGACGCACGATTTCGAGCAACAGGTCTTCGTCGAGAATCATGCCTTCGCAGACCGTGCCCTCGGGCAGCGCCGATTCATACGCGAGCGAGCCTAGATCGGCAGTGCCGTAGGACTGCATCACGCGGATTCCACGCTCGCCCAGGGATTTCCTCAGCGCCGGCGGCAGATATTCGCCGCCGACCATGGCGTTTTTCAAGCAGCCGATGTCGGCCTTGAGTTCGTCCGCCTTTTCCACGATCAATTTCAGAAAAGACGGCGTGCCGATGAACGCGCTGATGCGCAGGTCGGCGATGGTCGACACCTGCATTTCGGTCTGGCCGATTCCGCTCGGCACCACGGTGCAGCCGAGCGCGCGGGCGCCCGACTCCATCATCGAACCCGCCGGCGTGAAGTGATAGGCAAAGGTATTGATCACCAGATCGCCGGAGCGAAAGCCGGCGGCGAACAGCGCGCGCGCGGTGCGCCACCAGTTGGCCGCCGCCCCCTCGGGCTCGTACACCGGACCCGGCGAAACGAAGATTTTCGCCAGCTTGTTCAAAGGCGTCGCGTTCAGGCCTCCGAGCGGCGGCAGCTGCTTTTGCAACTCGCCCAGATCGGACTTGCGCGTGACCGGAAGCCGGGCCAGCGCCGCACGCGTGTCGACCTTCTGCGGGTCTACTTCGGCCAGGATGCGGGCGAAACCCGGCGCGTTCTTCTTGGCGTGCGCTATATGGCCCGGCAGCGCAGCGAGCAGCGCCCGCTCGCGCGCGGCCGGGTCGCGCGTTTCGAGGGTATCGTAATGTTCAGTCATGGGAAAAGTCGGTCTGATTGAAAAAAATGAATACCGCCGCGAAGCACGGCGCCTTGAAACGCTGGCGTTCGTCGCGCCGCGCCTGAACCGGTTTCAGGCCAGCCAGCGCTTGCGCCGCTTGTAGTGCTTGACGTCGGAAAAACTCTTGCGCCCGCCGCTGGAGATGCCCAGATAAAACTCTTTCACGTCCTCGTTGACGGCGAGTTCGGACGCAATTCCATCCATGACCACGCGGCCGTTCTCGAGAATGTAGCCGTAGTCGGCATAGCGCAGCGCCACTGTGGTGTTCTGCTCGGCCAGGAGGAAGCTCACGCCCTCCTTCTGGTTGAGGCTTTTCACGATTTCGAAGATTTCTTCCACCAGTTGCGGCGCCAGGCCCATGGACGGTTCGTCCAGCAGGATCATGCTCGGCCGCGCCATCAGCGCGCGCCCTACCGCGGTCATCTGCTGCTCGCCGCCGGAGGTGTAACCGGCCAGACTGGTGCGCCGCTGTTTCAGGCGCGGGAAATAGCTGTAAACCTTTTCCAGGTCCGCAGCGATTTCGCCGCGGCCGACTTTGCGCGTATAGGCGCCGGTCAGCAGATTGTCCTCGATCGAGAGGTGGGGAAAACAGTGGCGCCCTTCCATCACCTGGATCACCCCGCGCTTGACCAGATCTGCCGGCGTGAGTTTCTCGATGCGCTCGCCCTTGTATTCGATATAGCCCTTGGTCACGTCGCCGCGTTCGCCCTTGAGCAGGTTCGACACCGCGCGCAGGGTGGTGGTCTTGCCCGCACCGTTGCCGCCCAGAAGCGCGACGATCTTGCCCTCGGCGACGGTGAGCGATACGCCTTTCAACACCAGGATGACGTGGTTGTAGATGACTTCGATGCCGTTCACGG
>JAENXP010000157.1 GCA_016649475.1 Burkholderiales bacterium
AACACGATTTCGCCGCCGCGCTCGCCCGGGCCGGGGCCCATGTCGAGGATGCGGTCGGCCGCGAACATGATCTGCGGATCGTGCTCGACCACGATGAGCGAATTGCCCGCGTCGCGCAGCTTGTGCATGATCTGGATCACCCGCCCCATGTCGCGCGGGTGCAGGCCGATCGAGGGTTCGTCGAGCGCGAATAGCGTGTTGACGAGCGAAGTGCCGAGCGCGGTGGTGAGGTTGATGCGCTGCACCTCGCCGCCGGAGAGCGTGCGCGACTGCCGGTCCAGCGTGAGATACGCGAGACCCACCTGGCACAGATAGGAAAGCCGTGCGCGAATCTCGGTGAGCAGGAGGTCGGTTGCTTCGTCCAGCGGCGCGGGCAGGTGCAGGGTGTCGAAAAAGCTGCGGCAGCGCTCGATCGGCAACAGCATCAGGTCGTGCACGGTAAGACCGGGCAGCGCGGCGAGCTGGCTCTCGTCCCATTTTACGCCCAGCGGCCGGAAACGCCGGTAACTGCCGAAGACCTTATCCGCATCCTGTTTCGTGCCCAAGCGCCACAGCAGTGCGTCGTGCTTGAGCCGCGCGCCCTCGCAGGCCGGGCAGGGCGTATAGGCGCGGTACTTCGACAACAGCACGCGGATATGCATTTTGTAGGCTTTGGTCTCGAGCCAGTCGAAGAACTTGCGCACGCCGTACCAGGTGCCGGGCCAGGACGCGCGCCAGCTTTTCCACTCAGGCTCGCCTTCGAGCACCCATTTGCGCTGCGCCGGGGTGAGACTGCGAAACGGCGTGTCCAGCGGTATCCCGCGCTTGCCGGCGTACTTCACCAGATCGTCCTGGCATTCGCCAAAGCTCGCCGTCTGCCATGGGCGCACCGCACCCTCGCGCAGCGTCCTGGCCTCGTCCGGCACGATCAGGCCGAAATCGATGCCGATGACGCGGCCGAAGCCGCGGCAGGTGTCGCAGGCGCCGATGGGCGAATTGAACGAGAACAGGGAAGGGGTCGGGTTGGCGTAATGGGTGTCGCACTCGGCGCAATGCAGGTCGGAGGAAAATTTCCATACCGCACCCGGGATGGATTCGTCCTCGTTCGCCACATGGACATTCACCTTCCCCTGGCCGATTTTCAGCGCTGCCTCCAGCGCTTCGATGACGCGCGTTTTCCCGGCCGAGGATGCGCGCAGCCTGTCCTGCACCACTTCGAGCGTGGCGCCGCTGCGCGCATGGATGCGGGTATAGCCCTGGCTTTCCAGCAGCTGTTTCACTTCGGCTTCGGTGAAGTTCTTCGGCACCGTCACCGGGAAGGTGATGAGCAGGCGCGGGTCGCCGGCGGCGCTGGCGCGCGCTTTGATCTCTGCATGGATGGTTTCCGGGGTGTCTCGCCTTACCTTTTCGCCGCAGCTGCGGCAATACAGTTCGGACGCGCGCGCGAACAGCAGCTTCACATGATCGTTCAGTTCGGTCATGGTGCCGACGGTCGAGCGCGAGGTGCGTACCGGATTGGTCTGGTCGATGGCGATCGCGGGCGGAATGCCTTCGATTCGGTCCACCTGCGGCTTGTCCATGCGGTCGAGGAACTGGCGCGCATAGGGTGAGAACGTCTCGACGTAGCGCCGCTGGCCTTCGGCATAGAGCGTATCGAATACCAGCGAACTCTTGCCCGAGCCGGACACGCCGGTGACCACGACCAGCTGGTTCAGCGGAATCGCGAGGCTCAGGTTCTTGAGATTGTTCTGGCGCGCGCCGTGGATCAGGATGGCGCCGTCGCTATCTGCTGGCGTGCTGCTTGTTTCGGACATTGCGCCATTTTATCGGTCGCGGCCCGATCGCGCTGTGCCGCATGGCTTACAATCGCAATACACGCTTCCTTGGAACCCGTAACAGGAGTCAATCTATTGCGGGCCGACTCGGGGGAGCACGAGGGATTTATCCCCTCGTTTTATAACAGAACCTTGGGAGAGAACGGCATGAACATCGGCATCGCCGGCACCGGGCGCATGGGCAGCGCCATCGCCGCCAGGCTCATCGGCCTCGGCCACAAGCTTACGGTGTGGAACCGTACAGCGGAGAAAACCAAAGCAAGCGTGGCGGCCGGCGCGACGGTCGCGGCCACGCCGGCGGAACTCGCGAGCGGCGTCGACGTCATCATCACCATCCTCACCAATGCCGCGGCGATCGACGCCGTGTATTACGGCGAGCACGGGCTGCTCGCGGGCGAGGTCAAGGGCAAGCTGTTCATCGAGATGAGCACGGTGCGGCCCGAGACCGAGCGCGCGCTGGCCGAGTGGGTCGCGAAAAAGCACGCGCAGTTGGTCGAGTGCCCGGTGGGCGGCACCGTGGGGCCGGCGAAGGAAGGCAAACTCTTCGGCCTGGTCGGCGCCGACGCTCTGGCGCTCGATCGCGCCAAGCCCCTGCTGGAGCAGATGTGCCGCCGCATCGAGCATGTAGGGCCGGTGGGCGCGGGCGCGGCGATGAAGCTCGCGATCAACCTGCCCTTGATCGTGTTCTGGCAGGCGTTCGGCGAGGCGGTCGCGCTGACCAAGCCGCTGGGCATCGATCCGGCGCGGCTGGTTGAAATCTTCTCCGACACCTCGGGTGCGGCGACGGTGCTGAAGAATCGCGGCGCGGCGGTGGCGAAGGCGCTGGCGGGGGAGGACACCGGTCCCGCGGCCTTCGATCTCGATTCCATGCGCAAGGACCTGCGCACCATGCTGGAAGAGGCGCAAAGTCTGGGCGTCGAACTTCCTACGGCGGCGAGCGTGCTGGAAGCCTTCGATCACGCCGCGCGTGCAGGGCATGGCGGCATCGACGGCGTGCGCATTCCGGCCTGGGTGAGCGGCAAACCAAAAGCCTGAGTGCGGGCGAGCGGGCGCAGCGCGCTGGCGCTGGCGACTGTGCACGCCCTTTGTGCCAAACGCGGGAGAGTCAATGCGGTCTCATCCCAATTGAAACCAAGCTTGCCTTGAACCACGGCTGAAGCAAATAGAGACACCACTGTCCAACTTTCCCGGGGCGGTCGATCGCCGGTGCATGTCGCGCCGCGGGAGGCATCGTGAAAGTCACACTGCAATGCGCGGGCCGTGTAGAGATCGCGTTTTTCGGCGAGAATCATGTCTTTCTCACACTTTCTGGAATCAGCCATGGACGAACTGCTCTACGAACTGCGCGACGGCGTTGCCTATCTGACGTTCAACCGGCCGCAGGCGAGGAACGCGCTCACCTTCGCCATGTACGACCGCCTCGCCGAGATCTGCGAGCAGGCGAACCGGGACCGCTCGATCCGCGCGATGCTCCTCACCGGCGCAGGCGACAAGGCCTTCGCCGCGGGCACCGACATTTCGCAGTTCCGCGCCTTTGACAAGGAGCAGGACGCGCTCGATTACGAGGCCCGTATCGACCGGGTGCTGGGGGCGCTAGAGCGCTGCCGCGTGCCGACCATCGCCGCGATCAACGGCGCCTGCACCGGCGGCGGCGCGGGCATCGCGGCCTGCTGCGACCTGCGCATCGCCACGCGCAGCGTGCGCTACGGCTTCCCGGTGGCGAAGACCCTGGGCAACTGCCTGTCCATGAACAACTACGCGCGCCTTACCGCGCTGCTGGGACCGGCACGGGTGAAGGACATGGTCTTTCGTGCGCGCCTGATCGAGGCGGACGAAGCGCTGGCGATGGGCCTGGTGAGTGAATTGGTCGAGGACGGCGCTGCGCTCGCGCGCCGCGCCGAGGAACTCGTGCGCGAGGTGGCGAGCCTTGCGCCGCTCACGCTACAGGCGACCAAGGAGGCGATCTACCGCCTGCGCACCAAGCCCGAGGAAGGCAGCGACCTCGTGCTCATGTGCTACATGAGCGAGGATTTCCGCGAAGGCATGGAGGCTTTTCTAAACAAGAGAAAGCCGGTCTGGAAGGGGCGGTAGGCACGCAGGCACGGGGAACGTCTGCCAAGCGTGCGCCCGCGACGCGAAATCCATGTTGCCTGTTGGGCGGCAGCAACGCAGCGATTCCGGGCCACTGGCGCCCGCTGGAGGTATCTCGACAACCGGCCTCTGCGCGCAGAGACAAAGGCCGGGCATATTTGAGTCGGTTTCCGCCGCTGTGGGGACGATGCCTGAATGAGCGAGCCATCGGGGACAGGTCAATCTGTTGCGTCCACCGGTCGAATCCGCCACCCTGGGCGGTCAGTCCCACAAACTCGCCCAACCGAGTGGACCGACAGACCAGCGAAAACCGCACTTGGTACATCGGAACTGATTTCTACCTTCGGAATCCTTCCCCGACTGCAGCAGATCGAAGTGCGGCTCCCTCGCAGGAGGCGCTCCGACCAAATCCATGCAATCAAAGCATGCTGGCGTGGTGATCATTTTCATACGGACGGCATTATTCTATTTTTATATACCCCGCGCGCCACGACGTCTGTACGGCATCCCACATACGAAAACAGCCAAAAGCTCGCGTTCGAAGAAACATTGGCGAACGGCTGCTCCTGTCCGGGACCACGTGCTGAGACCCGCTGTCTACTGAAAATCCGGCCAACGTCAGCTTTGCCGAGACGCCAACGCGCACTCCTTAACAGTGTCGGTATTTAAGAACTGGATTCGTTAGTAAAAACGTCTCGGTTGTGCCGCATAATCTTCTTTAGTGCTTTTATCCAGAAAGGAACGAAACCGATCAGAAAATCCACCCCGTCGTTCACTCCACCAACGTTGCGTTCCTGGTTGAAAATAAAACCACAATAAATTATTCCGGTGACCGCCCCAGAAATCTTCGTCGATCATTCCAGACTGCCACTGGTAAAATATGTTCTCGTATCGTCTGAACAGACTTACCGTAAGATAGGAAAACTGGTAATACTCCTCCTTGTCCAGTGATTCCGGATCGGCCATGCCGTTGACATAAATGCGCGCCAAGTCTTTGCTGACCCCGATAATCGATGCCATCTCGCCGAGCGCCTGGGTAGCGAATTGATAGGTCTGCGAGTTAGTTGCCTTGGTGCTGGTTTTCACCTGAATTGCGAGATAGATTACCGACATCGTAATTGCCAGCGTAGCAACGGCGCTTGAAATCGCCGAAAAAGCTTCCCAGTTCATTTGGACCTCCATCCTGTTAAATCTCGATATTCGTTTGTAGTTTGGCGGTAGTTTCCCCCGATTTCATTGCGAGCACTAAATATCGGTATTATCGAGTTTCAACCGCCAGAATCCGCCCCTGTGTGCGGAAAGTCTCTCAGGGTACTAGATAACAGATTGGCCCTGGTCGGGGCGCCGCGCAGGGCTCGAACTATCACTTTGCGGATGACTGCTTCTGGGCCGATTGTTCGCCTTGATGCACGCCGCCTGGTGAATTGCAGGCCGGCGAAAGCTCTTCCAAAACACGGACTCACCAGATCGACCCACTGCGGCCGCACGACATTCAACGTCATATAAGGCGGCTATAGTCCATAGCCGGATCGCAGCGAATAGTCATGCGCACGTTCACGAACGCTGCATTGACCGCTTGATCGTTTGCCCAGGCATCAAGTCGCTCGCATGTGCGCAGCTATCAGCATCTCTGCGGCGCGAGCCGCGTTCTTGGCGGGACCGCGTAACCCCAAAGTCTGGATAGTGATCTGCGCACCTTCCATCAGAAGATACAATTGGTCAGCCAGCAACCCGGGGGATCGAGCACCCATCTGGGTACACATCTTGGTAAGCCGGGCGCGCAACCGCGCCTTGTGCGCCTCGATCACCTTTCTCGCGGGGTGACCTGATTCGGTGAGTTCCACTGCCGCGTTGGCCATGGGGCAGCCCCGGGTCTCCGGATCGACAACATGTTTCTGCAGCAGAGCGAAGGCTGCTTTGAGTTGCCCGCGGGGATCATCGGGATGCAGGGCCATCGTCGCGTCCCACGTCTGCCAGAATTTCGTGTCGTGGTCGCGTAGCCATTCGGCTACCAATTCGTCTTTGGAGGAAAAGTTTCTATACAGGCTCATCTTCGTGGTATCTGCTTGTGCCGCGATCGTGTCGACTCCTACGGCGCGAATACCTTTGGTGTAAAAAAGCCTACCCGCCGTATTGAAGATGCGCTCACGTGCGGTCGGGCGTTTCGTGTCGCGCTTGTGAGCGGGTGATCGTGCATTCGTCATCTTGAGTTTATTGGTCATGTCCAATCTCTGATTGACAAGAGAGTTACCGGTCTGTATCTTATCATAAGTAACATTCCAGGCAGAAGCCATCAGTCAGTATCCC
>JAENXP010000292.1 GCA_016649475.1 Burkholderiales bacterium
AGCGCGTGCGGCTTGATGCCCGAGGTAAAAGACGAAACCGCGGGTTGGTCCGCCGACAAGCTTTACACCGAAGCCAAAGACGCAATGTCGGACGGCGGCTATACCACGGCGATCAAATATCTGGAGAAACTCGAGGCGCGCGCTATCCTTTCGGCCGCTACGCGCAGCAGGCGCAGATCGAGCTGGCCTATGCCTATTTCAAGGACGGCGACCAGGCATCGTCCATCGCCGCCTGCGACCGGTTCATCAAGCTGCATCCGAACCACCCCAATATCGATTACGCCTTCTATTTGAAGGGCCTGGTCAATTTCAACGAAGACCTGGGGCTGCTGGGCAAGCTTGGCAACCAGGATCTGACCGAGCGCGACCCCAAGGCTGCACGCGAGTCCTTCGAAGCGTTCAAGGAACTGGTCGCCCGCTTCCCCGACAGCAAGTACACGCCGGACGCGATCGAGCGCATGAAATATCTGGTGAACGCGCTCGCCGCGCACGAAGTCCACGTGGCGCGCTATTACATGAAACGCGGCGCCTACATCGCCGCGGCGAACCGCGCGCAGTACGCACTGCTCAATTACGCGCAGGCCCCGGCAGTCGAGGAGGCGCTGTTCGTCATGGTCAGAGCCTACGATGCACTCGGCATGGAACAACTGCGTGACGACGCCAATCGCGTCATGCAAACGAACTTCCCGGATAGCCCCTACTACAGAGGCGCCGTCAACAAGAAGGACCCGTGGTGGATGCTGTGGGGGAATTCCTGGTAGGCGCGTAGCGCAAGGCCGCCCCCCCGGCCGATCAATTTTCGCAATCAACCACAGCTGTCGCGATGCGGACAGCGTTCATACTAAGTGGTCGGGGCGCGGGCGCCCCTCCCGCATTGGGAAAACCTTCGTTCTCTAAATCTTGATTCCCTCGTCGCGTATGTAATCGCGGATCACGGACTCGACATCCTTGTCTGCGACGAAGCCGAGCTTCAGCGCGCGCTCGGTGGTGAAACGCACCGGCCAGGTCTTGACGATGGCCTGGATGCGCGCATCCGGCTTCCATTCAACGCGCGAGGCGACCTTGTCGCCGGCGACCTTGCGCAGTGCCTCGACCATCTGCGCCACCGTCGCGGTGATGCCGGGGAGGTTCACCACGCGATTCACGCCCCACGCGGGGGACGGGAGCTCGTGCGCATGGATGAAGGCGTCGACTACTTTGCCCGGTGAGAGCAGCCACACGCCGGTCTCTGGGCCTACCGGGCAGGAGGAAATCTCGCCGTTCAGCGGTTCGCGGATGATCCCGCTCGCGAACGAGGACGCGGCCAGGTTGGGCTTGCCCGCGCGCACCACGATGGTCGGCAGCCGCAGCGACCGCCCGTCGATGTAGCCCTTGCGGCTGAAATCGGTGGCGAGATACTCGCCGCAGACTTTGTGCGCGCCGTAGGAGGTCTGCGGATTGGGCGTGGTGGAATCATCCAGCACCGGCGGCAAGTCACCGCCGAACGCCGCCACCGAACTGGTGAAGACGTAACGCGGCGGCCGCGCCTGCTTGCGGCACAACTCCAGCAAGTTGCGCGTGCCGTCCAGATTCACTTTGATGCCGAGGTCGAAGTCGGCTTCGGCGCCGCCGCTCACCACCGCGGCCAGATGAAACACCGAGCCGGTGTCCTTGCCCATGGCCTCGGCGAGCAGTGCAGTGTCGGTGAAATCGCCTTTGATGCATTTCAGGCGCGGGTCGGTCTGCGCCGGAAAACCGGTGTCGATCAGCACGATTTGCGAAATTGCAGCTTGTTTGTCGTTCGCGTCGGCCAGGGTGCCGCGCTTGAGCAAAGCCAAGGCCAGACGGTATCCCAGGAATCCGCCGCCGCCGGTAATCAGTATTTTCATGGTTTCCTCGATTGTTGGTGCTTAAAATTTAGCCCTCGTGCACGCCTGGCATCAAACCCGGTAGTACGAACGATACCACTCGACAAAACGTTCGATACCGATTTCGACCGGCGTGCCCGGCTTGAACCCCACCGCATTCTGCAATCGCGACACATCGGCTACAGTCTGCGGCACGTCGCCGGCTTGCAGCGGCAGCAGATCCAGCCTCGCCTTCTTGCCCAGGCACTGCTCCAGTACCTCGATGTAGCGCATGAGCTTTACCGGCTGGCTGTTGCCGATATTGTAGATGCGGTAAGGCGCGTCGCTGCTCGAAGGCTTGGGTGCAAGCGCCGACCAGCCCGGGTCGGGCTGTGCGGTGTGATCTATCACCCTGAGTACACCCTCGACGATGTCGTCCACGTAAGTGAAATCGCGCACCATCTCGCCGCGATTGAATACCGGTATCGCCTCGCCCGCGAGGATGCCGCGCGTGAACTTGAACAGCGCCATGTCCGGCCGCCCCCAAGGCCCATAGACGGTGAAAAAGCGCAGACCGGTGCAGGGCAGCCGGTACAGATGGGCATAGCTGTGCGCCATCAGTTCGTTGGCTTTTTTCGTCGCCGCATAGAGCGACACCGGGTGATCTATGTTGTCGTCCTCGGAAAACGGCAGCTTGGCGTTTGCGCCATAGACCGAACTCGACGAGGCGTACACGAAGTGCCCGACTTCGGAGCGGCGCGCGCCTTCGATGACATTGCCGAAGCCGGCCAGATTGGTGTCGACGTAGGCGGCGGGATTTTCGATCGAATAGCGCACACCGGCCTGCGCAGCGAGATGCATCACGGCATCGAAGCGGCGCGCGGCGAACAAACGCGCCATCGCTTCGCGGTCGGCGATGTCCGCTTTTTCGAATTCGAATCCGGAATGCGCGCGCAGGCGCGCGAGCCGCGCTTCTTTCAAACTGACGTCGTAATAGTCGTTGAGGTTGTCCAGGCCGAGGACGCGATTGCCGCGCGCAAGCAGCCGCAGCGAAAGCGTCGAGCCGATGAAGCCGGCGGCGCCGGTAACGAGGATGTTCATGGACATATACACCAATCCCGATTGTGTGATTCCGGGTCCTGCTTCGGGGATAAACCTGGCGAAGGGCCTGCTTTTCAGTGAGGGGAAAAAGCAGATTCTTCGGCCCGCGCCCCGGAGGAAGTCCCTGGCGGGACGGCCCCGGAAAGACAATTTTCAGAGGAAGCCTGTTGTTATTTCGCAGCCGCTATTCTACCGGAGTGGCGGCAAAAAAATCGGTGACCTCTTCCAGCAGGCGGGTGCGCCGCATCGCCGGCAGACTCTTCCAGATGCGCCGCCCGTAGGGTTTGCTGATCAGCCGCGGGTCGCAGATCATGAGCACGCCGCGATCGGTCTCGTCGCGTATCAGACGCCCCGCGCCCTGCTTCAGGCTGATTGCGGCTCGCGGCAGCTGATATTCCATGAAGGCATTCTTGCCCTGTTTGGTCAGATATTCGATGCGCGCCGCGAGCACGGGGTCGTCGGGCGGCGCGAACGGCAGCTTGTCTATCACCACCAGCGACAGCGCTTCGCCGCGCACGTCCACACCTTCCCAGAAACTCTGGCTCGCCACCAATACCGCATTGCCCAGGCGGCGAAAGCGCTCGAGCAGCTCGCTGCGGCTGCCCTCGCCCTGAAGCAGCAGGGGGTAATCCACGCCTGCCGCTTCGAAGCGCTGCTGCAATGATTCGTGCGCGCGGCGCATCGCGCGCAAGGTCGTGAACAGCAGGAAGGCGCGCCCGCCGCTGGCCCGGATGACCGGCCAGGCCGCCTCCACCACCGCTGCGGTGTGGGCCGCGTCGTTGGGCGCAGGCAAACCTTCGGGCACATAGAGCAGCGCCTGCTCCGGGTAATTGAAGGGGCTGTCCCAGCATGCGGTGCGCGCCTCGTCCAGGCCCATCTCGCCGGTGTAGTGGGCGAAGTCGCGGTTCACCGCCAGGGTCGCCGAAGTAAATATCCAGGCGCGTGGATGCCCCTGCAGCTGCTTGCGGAAAATGTCCGCTATATCGAGCGGCGCCGCGTTCAGCTGAAAGCTGGCGCTGAAGGTTTCAGCCCAGCGCACCATACCCTCGGAGTCCTCCGCCACCCAGCGTTCCAGCCGGGCCTGCAGATCGAGCGCGCGCCGCCAGCAGTTCTCCAGACCCTCGCCTCGCTGCGCCTGCGTCTCCAGCAGTTTTGCGAGTTTTTTCAGGTCCTCGCCCAGAATGGTGAGCGCCTGCTTGAACGTGTCCTTGGCGATTGCCAAGGCATAGGCCAGGCGCGCGGCGTCCAGCGGCAGCTCGAGCCGCGCGTCCCGGCTCGCTTTTTCCACGGCCGCCACGGCCGGGCGCAGCGCGGGGGCGTCGCCGGCGCTTGCGATCGCCTCGACGAGAGTATCGCGGCACAGGTCGAGCAGCTGGCCCGAACTCAGACTTTCGCCGAAAAACAAGGTCGCCGTTTCCGGCAGCTGATGCGCCTCGTCGAAAATCACTGCGTTGCAGGCGGGCAGCAATTCGGCCACGCCCTCATCCCTGAGCATCACATCGGCGAAGAACAGATGATGATTGACGACGACGATGTCGGCGCTTAGCGCTTCGCGCCGCGCCGCCATGACGAAGCA
>JAENXP010000073.1 GCA_016649475.1 Burkholderiales bacterium
GCTGATCGTCGGCAGCAGCATAGACCCCCAATTCGGCCCGGTGCTCTTGTTCGGCGCGGGGGGGCAGCTGGTAGAGGTGTTCCGCGACCGCGCGCTGGCCCTGCCGCCGCTCAATAGCACGCTGGCGCGGCGCATGATGGAACAGACGACGATGTACAAGGCGCTGCTGGGGGTGCGCGGGCGCGAGCCCGTCGACCTCGACGCGCTGGCGCAACTGATGGTGCGTTTCAGCCAGCTGGTGGTGGAGCAGCGCTGGATCAAGGAGATCGACATCAATCCGCTGATGGCGGCGCCAGGGCGCGATGGCATCATTGCGCTCGACGCGCGCATCGTCTTGCACGACGCCGACATTGCCGAGGACCAGTTGCCCCGGCTCGCCATTCGCCCCTATCCGGCGCAATACGCTTCGCCATGGACGTCGAAGTCCGGCATGGCGGTCACGATACGTCCGATACGCCCGGAAGACGAGCCGCTGATGGTGAAATTCCATACCACCCTGTCGGAAGAAAGCGTGTACATGCGCTACTTTCATTTCATCCAGTACAACCAGCGCGTGGCGCACGAGCGCCTGACGCGCCTGTGCTTCATCGACTACGACCGCGAGATGGCGCTGGTGGTCGAGCGCAAAGACCCCGAGACGGGCGAATACGCCATTCTTGCAATAGGTCGCCTGAGCAAAGTGCATCAATCGTCTGAAGCCGAATTCGCTATCCTCGTCAGCGACGCCTGGCAGGGCCACGGGCTCGGCGTGGAGCTGTTGCGCCGCCTGGTGCAGATCGGACGCGATGAAAAGCTGCAGCGCATCGTCGCGACCATCCTGGCCGAAAATGTCGCCATGCAGCATGTATCGCGCAAAATCGGCTTCAAACTGAAGCGGGTCGAATCGGAGTTCCAGGCAGAGCTGGATTTGACGAAGGCCTGAGACCAATCGTGGAATCCAGATTGAACGAGCTAGAGGCCAAGATCAGTCTCGCCGAGGACCTGCTCGATGCGTTGAACCGTACCGTGTTTCGCCAGCAACAGCAGATAGACCGGTTGCAGCAGGATATTCGCGCATTGCGCCAGCAGGTTCAGGACGCGGCGCCGGACGATGCGGGCAGCCCGGACAACGAAATTCCGCCGCACTACTGAGCGCGCAATAGGGGGAGCGTCGAATGGACATTGCATTCTGGTCTGCGACCAAACTAATCCGCGCATTGCGAGCGAAGAAAATCGGCGCGCTCGAACTGCTCGATCACTACGCTGCGCGCATCGCGCGCGCAGTCTGGATCGGCGTGCAGATCGTAGGGCAGCGGTACGGCGATCTTACCTCGATCCGCGTCGCGCAGCTGATCGAGCTCGAGTACTACGCCATCATGCCTCGACCGGTTTAGCAATGCTATTATCGCTTGGTGCGTCCTTCGGCATGTCAGCAAGTACAAAGCCATGGTGCGCGGTTTTTGCCGGTGCGGCATCTGTTTAAGCGCAATAGTATTTCCTGCAGGAGGTGCGCCGGTCGCCCTCGCCGGCGATGTGCCTCGGGAATCCGGTTGCAGTTTATGGGGATAGCAAACAAGTGCCGCTGACCACTTTAAAGAGAATTCGCCACCACTGGTTCTCGCCGCAACTGTGGCTGCGCCGCCTGGTACTCTGGGGTGGAGCGGTGTGCGTTGGTTCCATCGCCATATTGTTCGCCATGGGCGCCGAACAGGCGAATAACCTGTTGCACCGCATGGTCAGCTACTCGCCCTACATTCCCCTGGTCATCACCCCGGCCGGTCTCGCGCTGGCGGTATATGTGACCCGGCGCATTTTCCCGGGCGCGGAAGGCAGCGGCATCCCGCAGGTCATCGCCGCCCTGCAGACCCAGGACAACAAGCTGCGCAGCTCGGTGTTGTCGCTCAAGGTTGCTGCCGGCAAAATCGTCGTGACCATGTTCGGTCTGGTCGTCGGCGCCGCCATCGGGCGTGAAGGGCCGACGGTTCAGATCGGCGCTTCGATCATGCATGCTCTCGGAAGGTTCGTGCGCTTTTCGCGCCAGGAGACGGAGAGGGGCCTGATACTGGCCGGGGGCGCGGCCGGTGTGGCGGCAGCGTTCAATACGCCCCTGGCAGGGATAGTGTTCGCCATCGAGGAAATGAGCCGTTCATTCGAGGAACGGACCAGCGGCACCATCCTCACGGCGGTGATCATCGCAGGTATCACTTCACTCGCCGTGCTGGGTGACTATCCGTATTTCGGCTATACCTCCGCGGTTCTGCCGCTGGATATCGCGTGGATCGCTGTCATCGTTTGCGGCGCGGGCGGCGGATTGGCCGGCGGCATATTCAGCCGCATGATCATTGCATCCGCGCGGGGCTTGCCCGGGAAGGCAGGGATGCTCCAGCGCAATCGCCCGGTCCTGTTCGCGGCCGCCTGTGGTCTGATCCTGGCAGTGCTGGGGCTGTTGTCCTCGAGTACCACCTACGGCACCGGCTATCACGAGGCGCGCAGCGTACTCGAGGGCAACGGTCAGGTGCCGGCGACGTACGGGGTTCTGAAGCTGCTTGCGACCGCGGTGTCCTATGCGAGCGGCATACCCGGGGGCCTGTTTTCGCCGTCGCTTGCGGTCGGCGCCGGCTTTGGGGTCAACATCGCCGAGATCATGCCTTATGCGCCGGCAGGCGCAGTGGTGCTGCTCGGAATGGCGGGCTATTTCGCCGGCGTGGTGCAGGCGCCGATCACCGCGTTCGTGATCGTCATCGAGATGACCGACAATCACCAGCTCGCATTGCCGCTGATGGCGACCGCTTTGCTCGCTTCCGGCACTTCGCGCCTGATCTGTCCGTCGCCGATATACAAGGCCTTGTCCGAGGGTTTTCTGGCGCGCAGCAAAGGCGGCAAGGCAAGCGAAGCGTCGGCCAAGGGGCAGAGCGGCAAGCCGAGCAAACCGCCGGCCAAACCTTCCGCTTCCTGATTTCCGCGGACCCGCAATCGGCTCCCCGCCCCGGCCTGGGGGCGCCTATCGCTTGCCGGGCACGACCTTGACCGCGATCTCCTGCAGCTTTTTCGGCTGGATGATGTGGCCGTCGAGGCCGGCTTCTTTCAGGGTGCCGCCGTAGGCTACGCTCAGGAGCTGGCTGTAGTAGACCACCGGCATGTTGAGCTTGGTGCCCTGCTTCCTGTTGATCTCGGACTGGTACACCTCGACGTTGGCCTGGCACAAGGGGCAGGGGGTGCAGATCACGTCCGCGCCATGGTCGTAGGCGGACTCGACGATGCTCTTGATCTGCTTTTCCGCCTTCTCCGGCTCGCAGAACGCGAGCGAGCCGCCGCAGCAGCTGACCTTCTCTTCGTACTTGGCAATGGACTCGCCGCCCATGGTATCGATCAGCTTGTCCAGATACATCGGGTTCTCGAAGGATTCGCCGGCAATGCCGAAGGGCCGGTTGGTCTGGCAGCCGACGTAGCCCGCGACCTTGACGCCCTCGAGCGGCTTCACCACCGGCTTGCCGAGTTCCTCGTAGCCCAGGTCTTCGACCAGCACTTCGACCATGTGGCGGATTTCGACCCCGGGTTTATATTCCAGACCTGCTTCCTTGAGCGCTTCGTTGGTGTCGGCCAGCAGTTCGCTCGATGCGTCGAGCTTCTCTATGCTTTCGCGCCCGCCCAGCCAGCAGGCGGCGCAGGTGGCGACGATGTCCTGGCCCGGCAGATGCTTGTCGGACAGCGCGAAATTGCGCGCCGAGAGCACGTGGCGTGCGAGCTCGCTCGAGCCGGCGTAGCTGATCGAGGCGCCGCAGCAGTTCCAGTCCGGGATCTGCGTCATCTTGACGTCGAGCTTCTCGCACATCGATTCGACCGACACCAGGTAGTTGGCGGCCGAGCCGCGCAGCTGGGAGGAGCAGCCGGGGTAGAACGCGTATTCTCTTTTTGCCATCGTCTGTTCCTTTGAGCGTAGTTCGATACGAGGGGATATCCCCCAAGTTGACTTCCTTAGGGGCGCTTCCCCTCGTGACTCAGCTGCTGTAACCGCGCGGCTGGACTGCGTAACCGCGCCGCCGGGCTTCGATCTCGTCGGCTTTTTTCAGCGCACGCCGCAGCCCGTCCTTGTCCTTGCAGCCATGGCTCACGAACAATTCCATCGGGTTCAGGCGCTTTGCAAAGAACAGTCCGCGCCCGATGTTGCGCAGCGTCCACATCTTCTTGATGCCGGAGACGATGCCTTCCCTGAAGTAGACGCTGATGGTCATCCTGAGTTCGTTGACGCGGCCGGTCTTGGTGCAGTTGTCCCAGAAGATCAGCGAGAAGTCGCGCGTCGGCTGATTCTTCGGCGCAAGGTTCAGGCGGTGCGCGTAGCTCGCGAGGCCATGCATGATGTGGGTGATCGGCAGCTTGCGCGGACAGCGCACCATGCAGCTGTAGCAGGAGGTGCACAGCCACATCGAGTGCGAAGTCAGGACTTCCTCGCGCTTTCCGGCGCGGATCATCATGAAGATCTTCTGCGGCGTGTGTTCCCAGTCCGGGCCGAAGGTGCAGGAGCCGGCGCATACGCCGCACTGCATGCACATTTTCACCCAGTCGCCGTCATCGACCTTCTCCTCGACTTCGTGGAGGAAGTTGTTGCGGTACTTTTCTAGCATTTGCTGGTTCATGTCGCCCATGGCTATGCGAATCCTTTCAACGGGCTCATGCCGATCTCATTGATCTTGGCCGCGTAGTCGTTGATGAGTTGCGGCACGCGCCCCATGTCGGTGATCGCGACCTCGTGGCTGATCACGCGTTCCACCTCGAGCGAGAGCTGCTTCAGCGTGTCGTCGATCTTGCTCATGCGCACGCTCGCGAGTTCCGAGCCCTTGACGAAGTGGCACTGGTAGTCGTCGCCGTGCTTGCAGCCGAGCATCATGATGCCGTCGAAGCCGGCGCTCAGCGCGTCGGTGATCCAGATGGTGTTGACCGAGCCCAGGCAGCGCACCGGGATCACGCGCACGAAGGCGCTGTAGCAGTTCTTCTGCATGCCGGCCATGTCGATCGCGGGATAGGCGTCGTTCTCGCAGGCGAGCACCAGGATGCGCGGTTTCTCGGAGAATTCGTCCGGCACGTCCACCGCCTTGATCTGCGCGCCGACGGTGTCGCAGGAGTAGTTCTCGAAAGAAATCACCCGCACCGGGCAGGCGCCCATGCAGGTGCCGCAGCGCCGGCAGCGGCTTTCGTTGAACACCGGATAGGTCTTTTCGTCCTCGTCGATGGCGCCGAACGGGCATTCCACGGTGCAGCGCTTGCACTGGGTGCAGCCATCGAGTTGCACGATCGGGTAGGAGAGGTCTCCCGAGCGCGGGTGCGCGGCGCGGCCGAGTTCGGCGTTCTCCATCGACTGGATCGCTTTGAGCGTGGCGCCGGTGGCGTCCTCGGTCGCCTGCGCGAGGTCCATCGGGCGGCGCACCGGGCCGGCCGAGTAGATGCCGGTGCGGCGCGTCTCGTAGGGGAAGCAGATGAAATGCGAGTCGGTGAAGCCGTGCGCAAGCTGCGGCATGTCCTTGCCCTGACGGTAGTTCAGGTTGAGGATGGAGATGGGTTTCACCTCCATTTTCGCCACTTCCTCCGCGGGCATGTCGATGTTCACGCCGGAGTTGGGCACCTGTCCGGTGGCGAGTACCACCAGGTCGGCTGCAGCGATGGCATCTTCGTCCAGTATCAGGTCGCGGAATTTGACTTCGCAGGTATCGCCTGTGGCTTCGACCGAAGATACCTTGCCCTTGGTGAAGGTCACGCCTTTTTTCTGCGCGCTGCGGTAGAAGTCCTCGCCGTTGCCCGGCACGCGCAGGTCGTCGTAGATGATCGCCGTGTCCACCGCGGGGTTGGCATCCTTGAAATACATGGCCTGCTTGATGCTCGCGCCGCAACAAAAGCCCGAGCAGTAGGAAAGGTGCTTTCCGGATTCGTCGCGCTGGCCGGCGCACTGCACGAACACCACGGATTTCACTTCGCCGCCGTCCGAAGGCCGGCGTATCGGCTGCCCCTTGCCGGCCGCTTCCTTCGCCAGCCGTTCAAGTGTTGCCTGATCGACCACATTCGGACTCTTGCCGCCGCCGAGCTCGGGGAGTTTGGCGATGTCGTAGGTGGAAAAGCCGGTTGCCTGGATGATGGCGCCGATTTCCTCGGTCAGCGACGGGCCGCTTTCCACGCTGATGTCGACCTTGAACCGGCCAGGCGCGCCGTCGGTCTTCGCGATGACGGCGTTGGTGACGATCTTGATATTGGCGTCGCCGCTGACTTCCTTGATGAGTTCATCTATGCCGGTATCCTGCGGCTCCGCGTACGGTTCGCGAAACGGCATGCGCCGGTACATCTCGGCTGTCCAGCCGCCGAGCTTGGCGGATTTTTCCACCAGCACCACCTGGTAGCCGGTCCTGGATGCTTCCAGCGCGGCGGTGAGACCGGAGATGCCGCCGCCCACCACCAGCAGGCGCTTGGCGTGTCCGGTTTGCGGATTGCCTCCCGGAAACTTCATTTTCTTCAGTTCGCCGCAGCCCATGCGCAGGTAGTCGTCGGCCATTTCCTGCGTTGTTTCACGCGCCTCCTCGGTATCCGGCCGGGCCCAGATCACGCCCTCGCGGATGTTGGCGCGCGCCAAGGCAACGCCGGGAAGATCAAACGCCTCGGTCTTGGCGCGGCGTGAGCAGGCGGCAATCACCACATGGGTGACGCCTTCCTTGTCGATGTCGTCGCGTATCGATTGCACGCCCGCCGCGCTGCACAGGAAATCGTGCTCGCGCACCAGGTGCATCTTGCCTTCCTTGGTCGCGACCTTCGCCATTTGCGCGGTGTCGACGCGCTCGCCGATGCCGCAGCCCTTGCAGACGTAGGCGGCTGTTTTCATGTCGGCCATTTGTGTTATGCCTCTGCTCTAGCTACTTTGTTGATCACTTGAATCGCCCGCAGCGCCGCGGCGGTGGAGCTTTGCACCGCGCGGTTGACGTCGAGCGCGTTGGTGGCGCAGCCGGCGCCGAACAGCCCCGATTCAGCGGCCGAGGATTCGATGAAGCCGCTCGAATCGGCGATGATCTCGGCCGGAATGTCCGCACCGGCGACGCTGGGCTGCATGCCGATCGCGAGCACCGCCATGTCGTGCGCGTTGGCGTAACGGTGATAGCCCTCGGTGTCGACGCCGTGCAGGATCACGTCGCCGGATTTGTCCTGGGTGACTTTCGCCACCTTGGACTTGAGGAAAGTGACTGTCGGATCCTTCTGCACCTTCTGGTAGAAGTCTTCGAAGCGGTCGATGGCGCGAATGTCGATGTAGTAGACGGTCGATTTGCCATCCGCGCCCCAGGCCTCTTTCACGTACTGGGTTTGCTTCAGCGAGGCCATGCAGCAGATGCGTGAGCAATGGCGCAGATGGTTTTCGTCGCGCGAACCGGCGCACTGGATGAAGGCGATGTTCTTCGCCTCCTTGCCGTCCGATGGGCGCAGGATCTTGCCGCCGGTCGGGCCATGCGGATCTGCCAGGCGCTCGAACTCCAGCGAAGTGATCACGTTGGTGAAACGGTCGTAGCCGTAGGGCTGGATTTTCGCCGCATCGTAGGGCTGCCAGCCGGTGGCCCAGATCACGGCGCCAGCCTTGACTTCAATGGTTTCCTCGCGCATCTCGAGATCGATGGCGCCATATTTGCACGACGCCTTGGCTTTGTCGGCGTCAGCTGTGCCGATGATCGAGGCATCGAGCACATAGCGTTGCGGATAGGCCATGGCGTGGGGCAGGTAGGCCGCTTTCATCTTGTCCATGCCATAGTTGGAGGGGTTCGGCACTTCGGCAGCCACCGCATCGGCACAGGCGCCGCAGGCGGTGCAATGCTCGTTGACGTAGCGCGGGGCGATTCTCACTGTCGCGCTGTAGTCGCCGCGCTTGCCTGAAATCGCGCTGACCTCGGCCAGCGTGAGCACGCGGATGTTGCGACTGGACTTGATGCGGCGCAGATTGATCTCCAGGCCGCAGGTCGGGTGGCAGAGCTTGGGAAAATAACGGTACAGCAACGCGGTGCGGCCGCCCAGCGTGGGCGATTTTTCCACCAGCACCACTTGTTTGCCGCATTCGGCGGCCTCGATTGCAGCGGTCATGCCGCTGATGCCGCCACCCACTACCAGGATGGTCTGATTGGTTGCCACCACTTCGGTCATGCGCGTACCTCCGGCTTGTTTCTGTTTTTTAACCGATGCAGACGAATATTAGCCGAGCCGCGCGCGGCTGGCCACAAACTAAGCGCGCTGCACGCCTTGAA
>JAENXP010000806.1 GCA_016649475.1 Burkholderiales bacterium
CCCCTAAGTCGGGGGCCATTTCGGTAATTCTGAAATGGCCTCTAAGCAAGCAATATTTCAGCGCCGGGAGGCCACGCCCTTGTCCTTGCTGCTCGCGTAGCGTGGTTCCTTCTTCGGCTCGGGACGGTAATGCTCAGCAACGAATTCAGCGATAAGCGGCAGCAGATCTTCTGGAAGCGCAACACTGTCGACATTTTCGCCACTGTCCACCCAGCCGACGCCTTCGATGTAGCTGGCAGTGATGTACACCGGCCGCGCGATCTCGCCGTCCATGCGCCACATCACGAATACTTTGGGCCGCGTGGACGTTATGTTCACGTAATAGCCTTCAGCTTCTCTCGGCTCGAGCCGCAAAGTCAAGCCCGGGAACAGGATCTGCTCGGTTCGGTCATCGGCGTAAATGACCCGCTGCGTTTCGTCCGCAGCGGACGCGTCACGCACGATACCCTTGGCCTCCCACCGCTCTGTTGCCCAGCGGTCGCTCCCAGGCAGCCGCTCCATGATTACCGCAAACAAAAAAACGTTTGCGCTGCCCGCTGGTTTATTTTCCGTCATGAGCGCATTCTGCGGTAGTCGCGTCGGCTGCGCAACAATTACCATTTCGCTAACAGTCTTGAATCAGGCAATACGCACGAAACACATAGATACCCGATGAGGCTGCTGCAAAACCCGGATGGCTCATGCGGTACAACTACACTAGCGTAGCAGTCCCTCTGCTATCATGTTCGATCTGATTCGAATCGAATAAGCCACATGACAGAAAGGGTTATCGCTCTCGTCGATGCAGGCCGCCACAAGCCCCTGCCGCCTGCGGCCGCACAGATCGCGGGCCCGGCGCGCGACCGGCTCGGCCGTTTTCTGCGCGACTTGCGCATATCGGTCACCGACCGCTGCAATTTCCGCTGCGTCTATTGCATGCCCAAAGAGGTATTCGGGAAGGACTACCCGTATCTGGCGCACGACCAGCTGCTGTCATTCGAGGAAATCGCGCGCCTGGCGCAGGTGTTCGTGGATCAGGGCGTAGAGAAAATCCGCCTCACCGGCGGCGAACCGCTGCTGCGCCGGAATATCGAGCGCTTGATCGAGTTGCTGTCCGCGATCAAGCTCCCCGACGGCAGGAGCGTCGAGCTCACGCTCACTACCAATGGCTCCTTGCTGGCGAAAAAAGCGCGCGCCCTCAGGGATGCGGGCCTGCATCGCGTCACGGTGAGCCTGGATGCACTGGACGATCCGACTTTCATGGCCATGAACGATGCCGATTTCCCTGTGGCCAAGGTGCTCGCGGGCATAGAAGCCGCGGATGCGGCCGGCCTGGCTCCGGTGAAAATCAACATGGTGGTCAAACGCGGCGTGAACGAGCATTCGATCCTGCCGATGGCGCGCCGCTTCAAGGGCTCGGGCCATGTCCTGCGCTTCATCGAGTTCATGGATGTGGGAGCGACCAACGGCTGGCGCATGGACGACGTAATTCCGTCGAGCGAAATCATCCGCATAATCGGCGCACACCTGCCGCTGGAACCGATCGATCGCAACTATCCGGGCGAGGTTGCAGAGCGCTGGCGCTACCGCGACGGCTCGGGTGAGATCGGCGTCATTTCCTCCGTGACCCAGGCATTCTGCCGCTCGTGCACCCGCGCGCGCATCTCCACCGAGGGCATGCTCTACAC
>JAENXP010000829.1 GCA_016649475.1 Burkholderiales bacterium
CAAAAATGTGCGCACCGAAATGGCGCTGCATGTGCTGGCCTATAATCTCAAGCGGGTCATGAGCATCTTAGGCGTCGGACCGCTGATGGCGGCGATCAGGGCACAGGCCATGCCGGCCTGAGAAAGGCCGTTGTTCGACCCGTTTGCCGCCTCAAGCCGCCCCTATCCGGCAAATACCGCCATACAGAAGGCGGATACCGCGAAACTGCCGCAAAACCGATCGACAGGCCCATTTGCGCATGGCGCCACCGACACCAGCACCGTCAGCCGCCATTTTTGACACGGGCTGGGTCATGAACGGAAGTGGGAGCGCGAACTGGATGGCGGCAACGGTGACCTACGCAGTGAGGCCGAGGGTCGAGGGATGGAAGAGCTCCTCCGGGGCCACCTCGCGCGCGGCCAGGCCGTCCTCGTGGGCATAGCGCGTCATGGCAGCGATCTCCTTGCGGTTGCGGGCGAACCCATAGGGCCAGAAATCCTCGCCCATCACCTCCTTGGTTTCCGCAAGCGCGTGCGCGCCCCAGGGCAGCGTGACCCGCAACACGTTGATCATGGCGAGTTCCGCCAGGGCCAGGTCGCGGGCCTTGGCGAACGCCTCGAAGATCAGCGTCGGTAATTGCGGATGGGCTTCGGTCAGGCTTCGCCGCAGCGCCACACAATGCATGATCGGAAAAAAGCCGGTGCGCTGAAAATAGTCTATCTCGGCAGCGCGATAGTCGGGAAACAGCCGGGCCACCGGAATCTTTGGATCGCCCAGGCAGGAGGGCGGGCGCGGCGAGACCAGCGCATCGAGTTCGCCGGCGACAAGCATGCCGGTCAAGGTCTCGTCCGGACCGATCGTTTGCAAATCAATATCGGCCGGCACATCGATACGGATGCGCTCGCGCCCGCCGGCCTCTTCCTGACCGCCTGTGCGCCACGCGACGTCGCGCACATCGACCCCGTGCAGGTCGCGCAGCATGCCGCGCACCCAAAGCGCTGCCGTCTGCTGATATTCCGGCAGTCCGACGCGCCGGCCCTTGAGATCTTCAAGACCGGAGATCGCGCGGTCGGTGCGCACAAAGATGCTTGAATGGCGAAAGGCGCGGGAGGGAAAAACCGGAATGCCGACATAGGCCGCATCGCCGCGCGCGGTGACCGTGATGTGGCTGCCCATCGACATTTCGGAAATATCGAAGCACTCCTCGGTAAGGGCGCGGCGGAAAATCTGCTCCGGCTCGCCGGGCATCGGCGTGATCGCAACGCCTGGTATCGACACCCGGCCGTCGAGTATCGGCCGCGAGCGGTCGGTGGCGACGCAAGCGAGTGTCAAGGCGAGATCGGTCATAGCATAGTCCTTGTTCCCGTTATTCCCTCTGGCGCGGGAGTGGCCCCAACCGGGCCATCGATTGCACACAGCGAAGCAATTGCATTTTTTCCAAAACAGAAATGCAATTATCTCCGAAATCCGTTGCATGAAACGCGCAGTCTGCCGAGCCCGCCGAGCCGCTCGATAAACTCTGGACTAGCTCAGTGCCGGTCTTCATAGTCGATACCAGCGGCGCTACTTTTGCGACGACTGTTCGTTATGGCGATATTTGCAGCAACTAAAATAGAAAC
>JAENXP010000632.1 GCA_016649475.1 Burkholderiales bacterium
CGCAGACGTGCGCTCAGGCATGAGCGCACGTGATGCATTGCATCAGCCGCCGAAGTTCTTTGACACGAAATCCCAGTTCACCAGGTTCCAGAATGCTTCCACGTACTTCGGGCGCGCATTGCGGTAGTCTACGTAATAGGCGTGTTCCCAGACATCGCAGGTCATGAGCGGCTGGTCTGCACCGGTCAGAGGGGTGGCTGCGTTGCTGGTGTTGGCGATGTCGACCGAGCCATCGGCCTTTTTTACCAGCCAGGTCCAGCCAGAACCGAAATTGCCAACGGCCGATTTGGAGAACGCCTCCTTGAATGCGGCGAATGAACCCCATTTCTTGTCGATCGCCGCGCCGAGCGTGCCCGAGGGCGCGCCGCCCCCTTTGGGCGACAGGCAGTTCCAGTAAAACGTATGATTCCAGACTTGGGCCGCGTTGTTGAAAACGCCCCCCGAAGCTTTCCTGGTTATATCCTCGAGGCTCGCGCTTTCAAATTCCGTGCCCTTGATGAGATTGTTCAGATTCGTGACATAGGCCTGATGGTGCTTGCCGTAGTGGAATTCGAGCGTCTCCTTGGAGATGTGGGGCTGCAACGCGTCCATGGCAAAAGGCAAAGGCGGTAATTTGTGTTCCATTCTGGTTTCTCCTTGTTTGTCTGTCGCGACTGCGAAAAGGACGATTGTAGGCGATAAGCCCCGCCAGTAGCAATGAAGCCCACCGAGCTAATGGGGTTTTTCGACGCGCACTGAGGCTGCACCGCGCGCGAAGGAGACCTCCAGTGAATCGCCGCTGCGCAGGCCGGCACTGGTGCGCACTACGCTGCCGTCCGGCGTGCGCGCAATCGCATAGCCGCGCTCCAATACCGCCGCAGGATCCAGATGGGCGAGTCCCATAGAGAGACGCGCGAGGTCCTCCGCAAGCACCGCCAGTCGCTGCGGCGTCGCACGCCGGAGCGCGGTGTCCAGCTGTCCGATTCTGTGCTGTAGCACGCCCAGGTTCGGCATTGCCGCCGCCAGCCGCCGGACCGCGTGCGACAGGCGCCACTCGGCATTGCGCGTACCGAGCGCAAAGGCTGCTCCGAGGCGCGCGCGCGCCGCGCCAAGGCGCGCGGAACTCGCTGCCAACCGGTCGACGGGGCTCTGCAGGCGTCCCGCCAGCGAATCCAGCCGCTGTGCTTTTGTATCGAACGTGAATTGCATCTGCCGCGACAGCGACTGCCGCAACTGGCGCAGAACGGCGAGCAGTTCGGCACGCGCCGGACTCGCCAGCTCCGCGGCAGCGGTGGGGGTTGCGGCACGCCTGTCGGCTACGAACTCGGCGATAGTGAAGTCTGTCTCATGCCCGATGCCGGTGACAAGCGGGATCGGGCATGCGTGGATCGCGCGCGCCAGCGCTTCGTCGTTGAACGCCCATAGGTCCTCGATCGATCCGCCGCCGCGGCACAGGATGAGCACATCGCATTCATTACGTCTTGCCGCGGTGGCGATGGCTGCGGCGAGCAGCGGCGCGGCGCCTTCGCCCTGAACCTGAGCCGGATAGATGACCACGGGAATGGAAGGATTGCGCCGCGCCAGCGTGGTGAGCACGTCGCGCAACGCTGCGGCCTGTGGCGAGCTTACGATGCCTATGCATTGCGCGTGCAAGGGCAGCGGCTTCTTGTGCGCGGGATCGAACAGGCCTTCTTTGTCCAGCTTGTCGCGCAGCCTGAGAAACGCCTCGAACAGCGCACCTTGACCGGCGCGGCGCATCGATTCCACGTTGAGTTGAAAGTCGCCGCGCGCTTCATATAGGGTGACCAGCGCGCGCGCTTCCACCTTGAGGCCTTCGCGCGGCTCCCAGTCGAGATACTGGCCGCGGTTGCGGAACATGACGCAGCGAACCTGCGCCGCGTCGTCCTTGAGCGAGAAATACAGGTGTCCGGATTTGGCGCGAACGAAATTGGATATTTCGCCTGTAACCCACAAGAGCGGATAGCGATGTTCGAGCAGATCACGCACGCTTCGCGCCAACGCCGAAACAGTGAGAATCTCCGCAGGGAGCGGGCTGGAAACCCGCGTCAAATCTGGCGCCGAAGGCATGTCTGGATATTACACTATCCACAGCAAGGCCTTACGCGAGTCCTGCTCAATTAACAGGCAATACCTTCCCCTCTGATGCAGTCGTAACGCTATGTTTTTATGAATTAAAAAAGGCAGTTCAAAATTTGGGCAGCGTCAAAAAAGCCTTTTGCGGACTCTACTTAAGCGGCTTTTCTGTTAATTGTGCACAACTTTATCCACATATA
>JAENXP010000294.1 GCA_016649475.1 Burkholderiales bacterium
CTCGGTGGTGAGCAGTTCCGCGTAGTTCTTGAGGGTCGGGTGAAACACCCACCACGGGTTGGTGATCGCTGAGATCTCCGCGCTCGTCTTCAGCGAGGTGATGATCATGTACAGCGGCGGTGTGAGGAAGAACACCGCGAATATCACCAGAAAGAAATAGGACCAGAAGAGGGCCCTGCGGCGATCCGCCTTCATGCTTCGCATAGCCACTGCCATGTCAGGCCTCGTTGCCGCGCCGCGTGATGTCGCGAAGGATGAAGATGGCGGCTATCGCCAGGATCGGGAACATGAACAGCGAAACCGCGGCGCCGAGCGGCAGATCACTCGATTCGATGCCGATCTGGAACGCCCAGGTGGCGAACACGTGTGTCTTGTCGATCGGCCCGCCGGCGGTCAGCACGCGCACGATGTCGAAGTTGGCGAAGGTCACGATGAGCGAAAACAGCGCCGTGATGGCAATGATGTTGCGCATCATCGGAAGCGTGATGTACCACAGCTTCTGCCACCAGTTCGCGCCGTCGATGGAGGCGGCCTCGTAGAGCTGCTCGGGCACCGACTTCAGCGCGGCGAGGTACATGATGAGGAAGAACGGCGAGCCGACCCAGACGTTCACGAGGATCACCGCGAAACGCGCCCAGTTCGGGTCGCCCAGCCAGCTGATGCCATCGAATCCGAAGCGCTCAAGGACCCAGTTGAAGGCGCTGTACGAGGGGTCGAACAGCCAGAGCCAGGCCAGGGTGCTCATCGCCGGCGGAATGACCCAGGGCACGAGCAGCATGCCGCGCCACTTGCGCTGGCCTTTCGCCGGCACGTTGTTGACGAAATGCGCGAGGAAAAAGCCGATCAGCGCCTTGAAAAATACCGCGCTCACCGCGAACACCACGGACTGCTGGACCACCATCCAGAAGGTCTCGCGTTTGAACAGGAAGGTGAAATTGCCGAAGCCCACGAACCGCTCCATGGACTTGTTCAGCGTGGCAAGGTTGAGGGAATAGATCGCCGGATACAGCACCATGACGACGATCACGAGGATCAGCGGCAGCGCCATCAGAAAAGCAATGGTCGACTTGCGTTTCAGGAACGCGAACGGGGAGGAACGGCGCGCCGTTGCCGGCCGCCGAACCCCGCCCGATGCACCTGCTGCCGGTGCCGCGGTTTCGCTCATCGCGTTGCGTCCCTCGCCGGGCTCAGGTGCGCATGAACCCTTCGAGTTCGGACTCGGCCCAGCCAATCGCCTTGTCGATCGACTCGCCGCCCTGGGTCACCTTCGACACCAGCTTCGTGCTAATTGCCTGCGCGTAGATCTGCGCCGCGATCTTCGGCGGCGCGGGATATGCGGCCACCGAGATGATCTGGCCGGGCTTGGGCGGGTAGTTGTAGAGCGTCCCGGGCGGCGGGCCGATTTCGGCCCAGGTCTTGAAGTCGTTGAACTTGGCAAACGCCGGGATATCGTAGCCCTGGCTCGCGGCGACCATCTGCTCCGCAGCGGTGCGCGTCGAGATATGGCGCAGGAGGCTCTTGGCGGCCGTCTTGTTCTTGGAGAATTTCCAGATTCCCCAGAAGTACGGCAGGTAGGGCTGCACCCGGCCCTTGGGTCCACTCGGTGCCGGGAAGGTCCAGAGCTGCTCGGCGATCTTGACGTTGTCGCGCTTGGCCACTGCCCACGCACTGGGCGGGTTCATGATCATCGAACCCTTGCCCGAGATGATCCACCTGTTGTTCGAGCCGTCATCCCAGGCGAACACGTCGGGCTGCATGAACTGGGTGAGCTTCTTCATGTACTCGAGGACCTGCTTCACCGCGTCGGACTTGACCGTGATGTTGCCCTTGGCATCGACGAGTTCCGCGCCGTATGCGCCGAACAGTGAGCCCATCGAGTCCACCGAGTCGGTGGTTCCACCCAGGCCGATGCCGATCGGCGAGCCTGCCTTGAACAACTTCTCTGCGGCGACGAGCAGCATTTCCCCCTTGTCGGGCGGCGCGCCGGCCGGATACATTTTCTGCAGGTCGATGCCGGCGTGCTGCTTGAACAGATCAATTCTGCCGCAGGGTCCCTTGATCTGGCTGCCCGGCGTGGCGGGAATCCCCGCCCAGTGCCCACCGTGCTTGCCCAGATACTCGATCAGCGGCGACACATTGCCGTTCGCGGCAATCAGATCCTTCATCACGTCATCGACCGGCTCCAGATTCGCGGCCTGGGCGGCGGGCCACCAGGTCGGGTGCGCGAGGATGTCGTGCCCGGACTTGGCCTGTGCTTCAGCGGCGATCGTGAGAAGGTTCTTTTTACCCTGTGAAGGAATGTAGTCGATCTTGATGTCGACCTTGTTCTTGGCGGCCCACTCGTTGCACAGCTTGGTGAGCACGTCGTTGGCGCCCGGCACCCAGTGGTCCCAGAACCCGACTTCGAGCTTGCCGGCCGCGTGCGAAGTGCGGACGTACGGTGCCACAGCTACGGTCGCGGACACCGCAGCTGTGGTTGCAAGAAAGCGACGCCGCGTAAACCGATTGCTTGAAGTCATCTTTACCTCCTCCTGGTGGATTGATGAAACGCGCTTGGTACGTCTGGGTTCTGTTCTGTCGGTCTGCATCTCCAGTTCGCGCAAGCTCGCGAAAATCGCGTCTTGTTTTTATGACCTGCGAACGCATGCTAAACATTTCGGGCGTCTTAGTCCAGCAAAGCGCTAGGCTTTTTGTTGTTGCGGCGCAGCGAGAGTTACGGCGCAGCTGCGCACGCCGACGACAGCGTCAGCCAAGCGCTCGCTTGATAGAATCATGGAATCCGTGGCACAGTCACCCTGACCCGCATCGACCGGGCCACGGCCGACGCTGCCGGATCAGCGTGTCCCCTGTTCGCAATCCAAAGGAAAACACAATGAACAAACTCAAAGCGCGTCTGAAATCGGGCAAGGCCTGCGTCAATGCTTGGCTCGCCATTCCGTCCGGTTTCTCGGCTGAGGTAATGGCGCAGTGCGGCTGGGACAGCGTGACCGTCGACATGCAGCACGGCGTGCAGGACTATCAGTCGATGGTGCAGTGCTTTCAGGCGATGGACCGGCATCCCATTACGCCGCTGGTGCGCGTCCCCTGGAACGAGCCCGGCATCATCGGCAAGGTTTTGGACGGCGGCGCCTGGGGCGTAATCTGCCCGATGGTCAACACGGCTGCGGAATCCAGGGCGCTGGTAAGCTTCAGCCTCTATCCGCCCAGGGGCAAGCGCAGCAACGGTCCGATCCGTGCCGCGGCCTACGGCGAGGCGAGCCCGTACCAGTCGATCGCGAATGACGAAGTACTGGTGATCCCGATGATCGAAACGCAGGAGGCGATCGACAATATCGACGCCATTCTGGACGTGCCCGGCATCAGCGGCATCTACATCGGCCCTAGCGACCTCGGCCTTTCGCTCGGGCTCAAGCCGATGCTCGATCGCGAGGAGCCGGAAATTTTCAAGATCTACGAGAAGCTGGTCGCCGCCACCGCCAAGCGCGGACAGTTCGCCGGCATCCATAACGC
The DNA here is from genome assembly GCA_016649475.1 of Burkholderiales bacterium. Classification (GTDB taxonomy): domain Bacteria; phylum Pseudomonadota; class Gammaproteobacteria; order Burkholderiales; family SG8-39; genus 2-12-FULL-64-23. The sequence continues at coordinate 3,511 of JAENXP010000294.1, forward strand.
CACCGGCTCCTATGCCGCGCGCATGATCGGCATGGGGTTCCGCCTGGTCACTATCGCCAATGACAGCGGGCTGATGGCGAAGGCGGCACGCGAGCAGATCGCCATCACCCGCAAGGAAGCGGGTGAAGTGGCGAAGTAGCTCTACCAAATGATGGCGCCGGCGGCCCGCCGGGCGGTTGGCGCCGATGTCGTCCCTGAGGAGAGAAGCGCATGGCGAAATTCAAGATTATCACGGCTGCAGGTGCGGCCATTGCGGCTGCAGGCGGCGGCTACGACTACGAGATGGAAGCGCTCGAAGGCGCGGACGTGGAGATCGTGGAAGGTCCGGTCGGCGACGAGGACGCCTTTATCGCAGCAGCCAAAGAGGCCGATGCGATTTACGCCAGGGGCGGCATGCTCATCACCAAGAAGATTATCGACAGCCTCACGCGCTGCCGGGTGATCGCGCTCGGCAGCGTCGGCGTCGATCAGGTCGATGTGGCGGCCGCGAGCGCCCGCGGTATTCCGGTGACCAACTGCCCCGACACGTTCATCGAGGAGGTGGCCGATCACGCCATGACGCTATTGCTCGCCGGTTTCCGCCGCGTCATCGAGCAGGATCGCATGGTGCGCGAGGGCCGCTGGCGCGAAGGACGTCCGGCGCTGCTGAAAATTCCGCGGCTGATGGGCCAGACGCTGGGTTTCATCGCCTTCGGCCATGTCGCGCGCGCCACCTCCATCCGTGCAAAAGCGTTCGGCCTGCGTCTGATGGCATACGATCCGTACATCGAAGAGACGACGATGCACGAACACGGCGTACTGCCGGCGACGCTCTCCGAGGTGCTGCAGCAATCCGATTTCATCTCGATGCACGCGCCCGCCACGCCGGATGCGCGCGGTATGCTCAAGGAAAAGCATTTCAAGCAGATGAAGAAGAGCGCGATCTTCATCAATACCGGCCGCGGAC
>JAENXP010000230.1 GCA_016649475.1 Burkholderiales bacterium
CAGCGTCAGATGTGTATAAGAGACAGAGGTAATACGACGGATTTTGCCGGTCCGCGCCCGCGGATCGTGCACCAGCCCTTTCCCGGAGGCCGATTCGGAAGTAACGAATCGGCCTCCGGCTTTTGCGGCGGCATGAAAAGCACCCTACCAAAAGCGTAAGTGAAACTACGCGTTTCGCTCTCGCTTCTACGGCGTTGGGTAGCGCTTAACTAGGGAATCACAGTATTGTCCGCGCGTCGCCCGATGTGGAGAATTGGCGACTTGCAGATAAAGGAGGGATTGCGCCTTGAACCCAACCAGCAGAGTTCGTTCCAGCTTGTGCCAATTCAAGGTGATGATTTCCGCGAACCCACGGCATCTGCCGGTCAGCTGCTGAGGCGCCGCAATGCAGACTATCAGTCCAGATCAGACCGTACAGGGGCAAAACGTGTACCCAGCCGCGGATATGCGCTTCGGCGAATGGCCCGCATACGACAGGCGGCGCAAGGAAACGGAAACGGCCGCGCCGGCGCACTCGCAATTGCGCAATCCGGCGCAGCGATTCAATTTGCTCCGCTGGATTTCCATCCTCGGCCTTGTCTCAATCATCTTCGCCAGCATTCCCTTCGCCGCGATCCTTTCGCATTTCATAACGAACGAGATTCTGGAACATGATGCCAGTCTCACCGGTCAGTTCATCGTCAGCGTCGCCGAGACGCAGACCAGCCAGGCGAACCTCGGAAACAAGGTGACTTTGGGGCAGATTCTGGACGAGCGCGCGAACTTGGGTGCACTCGGCGTCGACCCCGAGGTGGCGGCCAGTGTGAGGCAGCAATTCTACGACCACCTGCAATTTCTGCCGGATGTGCTGCAGGCCGATGTGTTTGCGCGTGACCGCAAACTCATCTGGTCTACGAACCGCTCCCTGATCGGGCAAATCGAGACCGGCAGCCCCGAACTGGAAAAGGCTTTCTCACCGCGCGCCATGCGTGCAACGGCGACCATGAGCGCCGTCGGGCGTACAAACGAGGCGCACGAGCACTTGCCGCCGCGTCAAGCGGGGAAAATGCATGTCGACGACTATGTGCAGCTGTATGATGCCCGCGGCGATGTCGCCGCCGTTGCAAGGATCCACAAGGACCTGGGCGACCTGGTGGTAAGCATCGATCGTGGCAACGTGCTGGTCTGGGCTTGCACGGCGTTCGGCGCGATATTTCTCTACCTCACGCTGTTCTGGATCATACGCCGTGCCGACGCCATGCTGAAAGCGCAGCATCAGCGCCTGGTCGAGACCGAAGCACTTTGCATTATCGGCGAGATGTCGGCCGCAGTGGCTCACGGCATCCGCAATCCGCTCGCCTCGATGCGCACCAGCGCGGAACTTGCGCTCGATGGCGATCTCGAATCCACCCGGAAGAATGCCACGGACATCATTTTCCAGATCGACCGGCTGGGCAAATGGGTGCGTGAGCTGCTGGCCTTTTCGCGGCCCCTCGATTGCGAAAGCCGGAAGATCAACCTGGTCTCGCTGGTCGAGGACTGTCTGCCGAGTTTTTCCGCCCAGTTGGAACGGCGCCGGATCAGCTGCGAGTTCGTGCAGCCGACTGCGCAAGTGCCGCTGGTGCTCGGCGCGCGCGGCCTGGCTACCCAGGCGCTGGCGAGCGTCATCGCCAATGCGATCGAAGCCATGCCCACGGGCGGTACGCTGCGCCTTGAACTCGAGCACGAGCCGCTATCGCGGTGCGTGGCGGTGATCGTTTCTGACACCGGGCCCGGCATGACGCCGGCTGCGGTGAATATGGTATTCAAGCCTTACTACACCACCAAGTGCGATGGGCTCGGGCTCGGCATGGCCCTGGTCAAGCGCATCATGGAGCGTTTCGGCGGCGCCATCAGCCTGCAAAGCCGCGTAGGCGAGGGCACACGCGTCAATTTGAACTTTCCTTTGGCTCAATAAATAAAATGGCGAACTCAATCCTCATTATCGAAGACGACGAAATGCTCGCGGACAATATCCGCGAGCACCTGGAGCGCAATCAGTGGGAAGTCCATGTGGCGCACAACGCCGAAGATGGATTGAAAAAGCTGGAGTCCGTGCGTCCGGACATGGTCCTTACCGACTACAGGATGCCCGGCAAGACGGGCGTGGATGTGATCAGGGGCGCGCTCGAGATCGACCCGGAAGTCAAGATCATCATGCTCACGGGCGAGGGCAACGCGCAGATCGCCGTCGATGCGATGAAGGCGGGCGCTTGCGACTACCTGTCCAAGCCGATCTCGCTGGCCGAACTCAAGCTGGTTCTGGAAAAGGCGCTGGGACACTCGAAGGTGGAGAAGACCCTGTCGGTCATGCAGCGGCGCCAGCCGCGCGCCTCGCTGGAGGCGATCATCGGCGATTCGCCGCCGATGCTTGCGGCGAAAACGAAGGCGCGCCAGGTGCTGGAGGCCGAGCGGCGCATGAATGACGGCGACCTGCCTGCCGTTCTGATCACCGGCGAGACCGGCACCGGCAAGGAGTTGCTGGCGCGTGCCCTGCATTTCGAGGGCGTACGCAGCAACTGGCCGTTTATCGAAATCAACTGCGCGTCCCTGCCGCCGAACCTGCTCGAATCCGAGCTTTTCGGGCACGAGCGCGGCGCGTTCACCGACGCCAAGGATCGCAGGATCGGCTTGGTCGAGGCGGCTGACGGCGGAACCCTGTTCCTCGACGAAATCGGCGAAGTCGATCTGTCGATACAGGCCAAATTGCTCAAGCTGCTGGAGGAGAAAAGCCTGCGCCGCATCGGCAGCGTGCGCGAGCGCAAGGTGAACATCCGCATCGTCAGTGCGACCAATCAGAATCTGGAGCAGATGGTGCGCGAAGGCCGCTTTCGCAGCGACCTTTATTTCCGGCTGCGCGTGATATCGCTGTCGATGCCGCCGCTGCGCACGACTGGCGAGGATATCCTGCGCATCGGCGAATTTTATCTGCAGGCCCACGCCAAGCGCTACGGCAAAAAGGGACTGCACTTCAGCCCCGAGGCCAAGGACCGGCTGCTGCGCTATGGCTGGCCCGGGAACGTGAGGGAAATGCGCAATATGCTGGAGCAGACAGTGCTGCTGTGCCAGGACGAGGTGATTACTCCTGATCAGCTCGCATTCGGCAACGGTCAGCTGCACAATCCCGACGCGCAGGCAAACCAGCAGGATTACAATGCGCCGGCTATCGCCGGGCGCGGCACGGGAAAGATAGCCGAAGTGGAGCAGGACATGGTGTACAAGGTCCTGTCGAAAACCGACTGGAATATCTCCAAGTCGGCGAAACTGCTCGGGCTTTCCCGCGACATGCTGCGCTACCGGATCGAGAAATACGGACTCGCGCGTCCGCCGCGGGTAACTGCGGCGACAATCCTCGCTGAAGATTCGCCTGGCCTCGACTACTAAGTGGTCATGGTAGCCGGCGCTCGCGCCGGCGCCGGCGGCAATAGGTAAAGGCCGGGATCTATCTGGAAAGCGTCAACTCCAGGATGCGCTGCCGCAGCTGGGTTTTCTTGTCCCCGATCTCTTTGTACTGCGCATAAATTTGATTGGCCTGCTGCGCCAGGTCCTCACCTTGCCGTGCCAGGTCCTTCTGTGCCTGGACTCCATCGGCGTAGTTCGGAACCTCGGAGCCGGCCTGTGGCGGCCGCAGTTGCGCGGCGTAGGACGCCTGGTCATTGGCGCGGCGCAATTCCTGCAGCATCTGGAACTGCTGAAACAGCGCTTGCTGCTCCTGATTGAGCGCGTTCACCGCAGCATGGAGCTCCTGAAGCTCCGTTCTGTCATCGGCGGCCGCGCCAAAACTCAGGAGGAGCAGCGCAAAAATCAATACTATGCTTCGCATGTTTCACCCGGCAATGTGATTTGACTGAGAGCTTACTTCAGTATGAGGTGATACCTCCCCTCATGCTCCCCTGAGTCACAGGCCATTTCGGCAATTCTGAAATGCCCTCCGATACCTCATTATAGCCGCCGGATGGCGGCAGTAGTGCTTTCGGAGTGTGTCGATACTCAATGCGACACCCGCGGCACCTCTTCGGTGGACCGGTAGATCAGATGTTCCAGGTCCCCTAGTCTGAAAGGTTTGCCCAGCAAACAGTGGATACCAAGCTCGTTGGCGCTCGGGGCTATGCTCTCCAGTGGATAGCCGGTGATCATGACGCAGCTGATCGGGCTGGTGCGGTTGCGCATGATTTCGGCGTAGATCTGCAGACCGGTTTGCCCCGGGAGGTGAAAGTCGAGCACGAGTACGTCCGGCGAGAAGGAGTCGAGCATCTTGATGGCGCAGCGGCCGCTCGCGGCAACGCGCACATCGGGAAATCGACGGCCTAGATACGTCTTTACGTTCCGGGCAAGGATGACTTCGTCTTCGACTACAAGAATTCGCTGGGCCAGGGCCACGTAAATCTCCTTCAATGCTTGCATTTGCGTAGTCCTTTCAATGCATTTCCCGTGCCAACTGTGATTATTGATTAACTTACTGAAAAATATATATAAAATATTTGGAGCACTATATGACGATAGGTGATATGCGCCAGTCACAGGGGTAAATCCCCCCTGGGGTATCGCGGGTAAACCCGCGATCCGCCGATTTGCGCTGCACCGCGATGGTCATTGCGTCCCGCCGGGCGCAGCTGTTCGCGCGATGGATGCAAGGCCGCAGTGAAGGGCAGGGCAAAGATGCCGGCGATACCGCCCTGCTGCCGCGCTGGCCTGCCATGGTACGAAGCGCACGCGCGCGGCCTTCAACGGCCGGCAGAGCGTCGGCCTGATCCTGGCCTTGCAGCAAAAGCTGAACATCGTTGAGGCAACGCTCACAGCCATCTACACCCATATCGCCAAACCGCATATCGCCGGCACCAGGTCCGAATCCGGGTGTTACTTGCGTCCCAGTTGCATCAGATCGTTCGGGCAGCGTCCCCAAAGCTCGAGCGGATTTCCGACCGAACGTCGCAGCGCCGCTTTGGCGCTCAAAGACGTGAGGGGGCGATCAAACGAAACGAACTGTGCATACATCTGCCCAGCCAGGCGGTAAAACCAAGTGCGGCGCCGTACGACCATGATGAGTTCCTTAAATTGAGCGGCCTTGCGACCATGCTCTACCTAATGCACAGGATGTGCCTGTCTCCATCCGTGTCCCGCCGACTGCCATCGTATTGCTGCAATCATCTGATAATAAAGTGATTTAAATCGTCTTCCGCGTCGCCTGGCCGGCGCCGCCCGTGCGCCTTGGTGCGCATTTTGGGGCCTTACTCCCACCACAGATGG
>JAENXP010000614.1 GCA_016649475.1 Burkholderiales bacterium
AGGCGATCCCCGGCCTTGCCCGAATAGGCGTGAACCGAAATCGACATCGGCGGAAGCTCCTGCTGAATCGCTAGCGGCAGATCGGCCATCGCCATCACATTGAGTAGCGGCGCAGCGTCCGCCGCGCCGCTGTCGGTGCTCGCGCGCTTGTCCGGCAGCGGCGCAGCAGCGTTCTGCGTTGCCGCTGTATCTGCCCTGGGCGCCGCAGTCCGTTTCTTCGACTTGGCGCTAGCGGTCTCCTTTTTCTTCACCGGAACAGTCGCGGGGGTGGACACAGCCCGCGATGCAGGCGCCGAATTCCGCGCGCTTTTCTGCGCATTCGTTTCCGGCTCCGACCTGGGCGCAATATCGGCCCGCGCCGCCGGCTGCAGGCTAGCTGCCGACTCCAGCGGCTGCGCGTCGATGGCCGCCGGCGCAGGAGCGGGCGGCTCCGGCTGCAGCGGACGCAGCCAGCCGATTGCAATGCCCGCGCCCACGAGAATGAGCGCAAACAAACCGTAGTAGAGCAGCGCCGGCTGCCTGGGCGCCACTGTCGCCACCTGCCCCAGCAGCAGCTTTGGCGCGTCGCCGCGCTGGCGCTGGCGCTGCTGATCGGATTTGCGCAAGGCGTCGAGGATATACGACATGCCTATTTTTCCCCCGGCTTGCGCGACAGTTTCGGCGCCGTTTCGTCCGCCACCGCAGCCAGGTGCATGAGCGTCCGCGGACCTACGACGCCGTCGGGTATCAGCCCCTCGGCGAGCTGAAACTGTTTAACCTGCTGCAACAGCGCCTGATCGAACTGCGTATTCTCGTCAGCTTCTGCCGTGCCCCCCCGGGCCAGTGCGAGTTGCCGCGCGAGCCACGCCACGGCAGGTCCGCGCTCGCCCGCGTGTATATTCTCGTGCGCATCGGCCGGCATGCGCCAGAGCAGGCTGTACTGCCCCGTCCATTGCGCGGCCAGCGCGCCTATGGCGACCGTGCTGGTTTGCGTGCCCAGGGCGAAGCCGGCGGTTTTGTCGCCGAGCGCAGTCAGCGTCGCGTGAAATTCCCGACCTTGCGCGTCGCGCAGCAGCAGCACCGCGGGCCGGTTCGATTCGCGCAACTCGTCCAGGCCGGCGCGCGCGCTGTAGCAGCGCAATCCCAGGGTTTCGGCCTGCCTGCAGGCGTCCCCGCCCTGATAGTCCGCGCCCCAGGCGCGGAACAAGTCCGCATAGGCAAGCGCGCGGCTGTCTGCCAGCGCCAGATCCGCCGGCCATTCGAGTGTGTCCGCCGGCGCCGCTGCTGCCGGCTTGGGCGCGGGAGCGAGCGCAGCGGAGGCCGGCGCAGCGGGTGCCGTGATTTTCGCCTGCTCCGCGGCCGGCCTGGGCTCGCCCTGCTCCTTCCAATACACCGCGAGCGCGAGCGCCGCGCCAGCGAGCAAGACTGCACCGGCGCCGAGCTTGCGCAGCACACCGCGCCACGCCTTCGGCTTATGAAACACTTCGCGCGCGGCCTGCGCCAGCGTCGCCGCATCGATGCGCTCTTTGCCCTGCACATAGGCGCCCAGCAGCGCGCGGTCGCACAACACGTTGATGACCCGGGGAACACCGCCGCTCAGGCGGTACAGGCGCCCCATCAGCCGGGCGGGAAACAGCTGCCGCTGCGCTCCCGATATCTCGAGCCGGTGGCGCACATACGCGGCGACTTCGGGCTTGGTCAGCGGCCCCAAATGATAGCGCGCGACGATGCGCTGGCTCAGTTGCCGCAGGTCCGGCCGCTCCAGTATCAGCGCAAGCTCGGGCTGGCCGAGCAGGATGATCTGCAGCAGTTTGCGCTGATCGGTTTCCAGATTGGTGAGCAAGCGCATCTGCTCCAGCACTTCGGCCGAGAGATTCTGCGCTTCGTCGATGATCAGCACCGTGTGCCTGCCCCTGGCGTGGGCATCGAGCAGGTAAGCATTGATACAGTCGACGAACACCTTGACGCTGGTATTGCCGGCAGGGTAGGCGATGCCGAATTCGACGCAGATGGTCGACAGCAGCTCCTCCACCGTCAGCTTGGGATTGAAAATGTAGGCTACATCGCAGGATTCCGGAATCTGCTGCAGCAGGCTGCGGCACACCGTGGTCTTGCCCGCCCCTATCTCTCCGGTGAGCAGCACGAAACCGCCATCACCGCCCACGCCATATAGCAGGTGCGCCAGCGCCTCCTGGTGGCGCTGGCTCAGGAACAGATAGCGCGGGTCCGGCGCGATGGAGAACGGCGCGTCGACGAGGCCAAAGTAATGTCGGTACATGGAGACCGGTAAGAGTTCATTTCAAAATGAGGGGATACATCCCCTCATACTCCCCTATATTGGCCTGTTG